>JAZNQI010000050.1:0-6145 GCA_045590095.1 Acetatifactor sp.
ATATCTATGTTGTAATACTTCATGGATGTTGTAAGTTTCCGAGTCTATCCTATAAACACGTTCAGAAGCATCATTATAAGAAACCATCCCTACCACATTTTTTCCATGATAAATCCGACAGGGTACCACCGGTCCGAAGCCATATTCACATGACAAATAATCAAACTCATTACAGCGAGGACAGAAAACCATGAGATTCGCAAATCCTTCATATTCGTATTCAAAGCCACATTTTTCGCACTGCTTTTTTAACATAATTTTTCCTCCATAAGTCGAATTTAAACTCTTTATTCTTGGTCTACTCTTTCTCACCCAAGGGTAGTAATACATTTACTAATTCTGTAAAATTATTAACCGAAATGCCTTCATATTCAACATTTCTGCTGTTTAATAGAATCGGATACAAGCCCATCTTTTTCGCCGCGGTTAGGTTACCTCTTCTATCATCAATGTAAATACAATCTTTTGCCTTCAGTCCTAATTTCTCGATTGTCAGCGAGAAAATACGTTCATCCGGTTTTTTGATTTTCAAATCACCACTTATGCTGATTACATCAAAATACTTATTGATATCAAATTTTTCACGAAGATACCTGCTCCATCTGCTGGAATCATTTGATATAATGGCTAATTTGTATTTGCCATGAACCCTTTCCATAAAATCAAGAAAACCATCAGATAACTCTATAGTATCAAGGTACTCCTTTTCGATTTTCTCCAAATCGCCTTGATAACCAATATCCTCCCAGACTTCCAAAGAGGTCATTTCTCCTATATCCGCCTTAAACCAAGGAGTGTATATCTCTTCCTCACTTAAGTTTGGAAATGTTTGTTGCACATAAGGTACAAAATCATCTCCTGTTTGCTTTACTATTACGCCATACATATCTAAGATTATAGCTTTCATGCTTCATTACCCTTCTCTAATTGAAATGATTTAGATTACTAAATCCTCTTCTCCATAAAAATCATCTCCGGATTTGTTTTCATGTTCTGCTTATGATAAAAATGCTCCGTGAAATCCCCTCTGGAAGTAAATAGTATCATTTGCTCCACCTGTTTTTCCTTCAGACGCTTTTCAAACTCTGCAAATATTTGGGTTCCCAAGCCTTGTCCTCGCCTGCCGTTTTTGATCCAAAACTCTTTTACATTGAACATTATTCCGTTATAGAATTGCTCCATACAGCCTAAGATTGCTACACACAAGTCACCATCCTCATAGGCACATAAACCATATGAATCCTCTGTATTTATCATTTGTTGCAATCGCTTCTTCGCTGTACTTATGGTCCATTCATCGTTCCATGGTTCTGAGTTAAATGTCTCAACATATAAACTCGCCAGCTCTTCCAAATGGTCTAATGTAATCTCTTTGTAGTACATTTTGAAACACTCCTAAATCTTATCTCTTCAGGTACAAATATAATTTGTCAACTTAAGCAATAAATTGTGCAATATCGCTTGATTTTCGAACAAACATTCGATATGATATTTATGGGTGCTACCATAACGGTAGGCGGGTAGTCATTATTTCAGAGGACTGTGACCTCTGTTTACATAGAAATCCATTTATGGAAATCTCAGAATGGAGGACTTTGCTTATGTTAACCATCGAAAGCTTGATTGCTGTTATTAGCCTATGCGCTACATTCTTCAGTCTTGGCTATTCGCTTGGTCGTAATAGCAAGACACAAAAATAACCGCCCTGTCCTGAGAAAACTTGGCGGTTATTTTTATAACTACAATTATTATTAGGGCTAACCGTCTATCGGTAGCACTTTTTCTATAATCATAGTACCATCTTACCACCATTATGTCAAATATTTATTCGATTTTCAAAGTCCTTGGGGGATTTATTCATTACCCATATATGCCGCAAACTCAATCTCTTTTGTCTGCAATTCTTCTGCCTTATCCAGGCAAGCCTGAATAGCATTATCATCTGTTCCTGCCGCTTTCAACTCTTCAACCTCCGTATACCAAAGAGGCTTAATACACCGGTATAACAAAGGCGCGGCCTGTTTCTCTATATCCGAGAAGCAATACTCACGGCTGACTTTTTTTAATGTTTCCAACAGATATTTTTCGTCATACTGCCAATGAATTTCTCTGAATAAATAATTCAAAAACACATCCCGTCCGCACAAATTGAAATCAAAAACACCTACAAACTCACCGTTATCGTCCAACAAAAGATTTGTGGAATTCAAGTCTGCTTGAAACACGGAGGTGGGTAATTTGAAATAAATCTGCTCCAACTCATTACGGTTGCTCATCCATCTCTGCCAGATTCGCTCTATCTGTGACTGATATTTATCAGGCAGATGATCTGCATGCCGCTTCCACTCCAACGCATTGTCCATAACCTCATCCGTTTCATCACTCGGACAGAATGTTTCAAAAAGGCAATATCCTGATGGGTAACTGCAAAAATCAAACTGCTTGGCTGCTACTTTTGCAGTCATCATCCAAGCTGCGTCCGCCCATTTAATATCAAAGGGAATCTTCTCCTTGTTATCTTTATTACATCGTTCCTCCGCAACAGTGTATTTACAAAACTCTTCCACATAAACCACACAGTTGTGTTCCTTGTACTTAACGCTTGGAAAATCTCCCCGTTTCGAAGGTATAATCACGGGGCAATAATACCCTAATTTCCGATACTCCTCCACACAACGTTTCCAGATGGATATTTTCTCGGGAAATGTAAAATCATTATCCGAAATCTTAATGACATACTTCTCTCCCGAATTCCACTGCGCTACAATTGCTTCCCTAAAATCTGTATTCCCACGACTTGTATTTATTATTTCATACTGATATGGTAATTCATCAAAAAATAGCTGAAATACACTGATTAGTTCGCTGTTTGCCAACTCTATTGTTTTCATGATTGATTACCCTTTCCACAAATCACTCTTCCTCTATTCTTGCCCATCCTGCACTCTTGCACAAGTATTGATATATTTCTTTGCTGATTTGTCCCACTTTTCAATATAAATGGAGTAATTCCGTTTTGTGTGTTTACTGTGTGACATTTTGTTCCTCCCAAATACTTCACGAACGGGCGCCCAAAGCTTCTTGCAGCCTACGTTTTCTGCCCTTAGCCACTTGAATATACCTTATGGGTAGATTTCAAAAAGGGATTTGGGAGCGTACCGGCAGAGCTCCCCCATTATCGAAGTTTCTTTGATAAAAACAAAAGCAAGTCATCATCATTACAGCAAGGGGCGTACTGGTCTAATACCTTTCCCTGATACCACACGCCGCTGCCGTCCGGCATATATCCGCGCTTGATATAGATTCTCTGGGCCGCACCATACCCCGAATGCACTCCAACTGCCAAATATACCATATCCGATACCTTGGCCGCTTCTTGCTCTGCCACATCCAAAAGCTTATTTCCGATTCCTTTATTATGTATGTGGAAAAAGACTGTCAAATCAACGATTTCCGGATATCCCTGGCCAGCCCAGGGTCCTTCTTCAGGATTCATTACCAGAGTGCATTGCCCCGCTACTCGCCCTTCATATTCAGCAATAAAAACCTTTCTGGAACCTTCTTCCTGTTCCCTGTAATAGGTCTCGTAGGTTTCCATTGACGGATGCCACCCATATGACAAATAGGTCTCATATAAGGTCTTCGCATCCTCTATTTTCATACTGCGAATCACTATGGATTCATCTTCATAATATACTGTACTCATTATTTACCGCTCCAAACAAAAACTCTTGTCCCTATAAGGATATCTATTTCACACCATATTCCTCAAGCACAATCTCCTTCACTGTCTCCTCCGGGCTTTTCCCGGTGTTATCGTACAAATGTCCCTGATTTTCCGGCAAGGCCTCCAGCTTATTTTTCAGGAATTTTGCCCTTTCAATCAAATCAATATCGCCACGCTTGCGAATTCTCTTTTCAATCTCGTCCGCCTCCGCCGTGAAGACTATGTAATACAGGTCCGCCTGATACTGCTTGGCCAGATCCTGCACGCGGGGCAATTCCTCTTCCACCACATAATCAATTAAAACATCCATGTTCAGCTTAAGCGCTCTGCCTGCCGTAGCAATGATGCAGTCCCAATTGAATTGCAGGATTTCTTCCCAATGAACCAAATCAGAAGCTTCTCCGGCCACAAAGAAATCGCCCTTATCCTCCGGCTCTACGAAACCGGCATGAAAATCGTCGCCGTGAATCACATAAACCTGCTTTCCGCTAAGTGAAACCAGGTGCTTTGCATAGGCATCCGTAAATGTGGACTTTCCGCATCCGCAGGCCCCTGATATTAAAACTAATTTTGCCATAAATATATCCCTCCCAACAAAAGAGAAGACGGTCTATCGGTCTATCTCTTCAATCACGTGAATGGTTTTTTTCTCGTTAATAATTTCGTGAATTCTTTTCTTTATGAAATCCGGCTTGATTTTGCTTGTTTCGATTTGCTCTACGGGCAGCCACACCAGTTTCTCTCCATTGTCTGTGGTGGGCTTGCAGAAACTTGCCTCCTCAGCGGACACATTCATACGATAATAAAATTCCACGGTATGGCAATCGCGTCCGTCGACTGAACCGCCCTTTCCCTTGAAGAAATTCTCACATACCACTGCCAGGGAATCCGCTTTTGCATGGATACCGGCTTCTTCCAAAACCTCCCGTTCCATACAAGCCTCAGAAGTTTCGCCCATATGAACACCGCCGCCAATCATATAGTAATAATCACCTATGGCGCTTTTCACAAAGAGCATTTTATTATCATGAATAATGATTCCACCGGTACGATATCGAAACCAATGATTCCCTTTTTCAAATCCGCAATCGTAGTTCATGTGCTTCCTCCACTTAAGTTAAATTTTTACTTTATTTCCTCTAACTATTACCCTATATTCAATTCTTCCTCGCCTTCATTTCCACCCATACCGGTTTATATCCGGCATTCATGGCAACCCGTTTTGATGCAATATTTGACCACGCAGTTCCATAGTAAGGTATTTTGTTTTTCTTCAATACTTCATTGGAAATGATTTTAACAATATCCGTTGCAACATGCTGCTTTTGCTTTTCGGGTACCACATCCACACCGATTTGCCAAATATCATCAGTATCATTACTTGCTGCAGCCACACCCAGTATTTCACCCTTTTCATAGGCTACCACTGCCAGCATATCCCTACGGTCACTTTCTTGAGAGTATCCCAGTGCCATGTGAAATCTGTGGTCACCGTATAGCTTTTTTATCGCCTCACCCTCCAGGACTTCAAACTCAAAATCAGGATTTATCGGTCGAATTTCTCTCCTGTCTAATAAGTAAAATTCTTCTATTTCACCTATGACTGCCCCATGCTTCTTTAGTTCCTTCTCCAAAACATTCAAGGGCATGTCAAAGCACCGGAAACCATCCATATCTGCTATATAATCGGTCATAAATGGTTCCAACTCCGGTCGAACCGCCGCTACCGCAGCCTTTCCGAAACAAGCCATAAAAAGCAATAAGTCATCATCTATGTTGCGACGCTTTAACGTACTTGGTGCAAGCAGCCTAACAACATTTTCTTCCCGCTCAAAGTCTTCCTTTACACCGTTTAAATCTATTGCCAGCTGTTCTTTTAAAGCCGAAATCATGGTCTTCTCCTTAATTCCTTACTGTACGATGCCCGTCCTGCCTGCTTGGTTTCCACATGGCGAAAACCGGCTTCGTAATATATCTTTTCTGCAGTTTCTCCGTCAGGCCACAGGAAGCAATTCTCTATCTGATGGGCGTTGCAGTATTCCACAAAGCTGCTTATTATGGCTCTGCCCACTCCAGACTTTCTGTGTTCTTTGGAAACCAGCAAATAGTTCACTCTGCATACATCATCCCGAATGTGGGCATAGGTCATGCCCACCGGCTTTCCGCCGATATGTGCCACAAAAAACAAAGTGTTCTTATTCTCTAAGGATTTCCTGGCAACAGCAATTTCCCAAGGTTCTCCCGCCTTTTCAAAGATCTCAGATGCATATTCTTCCTGCCACTCAGACACCTTAGTAACTACTATCTCCGGATTAGGGACAATCTTGTTTTCTTCCGACAGAATCATATACTTCTGTTCTTCCGACCAGCTATCAAAACCATACTCCGCAAGCACATCCTTGATTTCTTCAAAGTAAC
>JAZNQI010000051.1:0-5448 GCA_045590095.1 Acetatifactor sp.
GGGTATTTGGCGAATTATCTTTTGATAAAATCGGAGCAATATTCGGTAAAAATGCAAACTGGGCATGTGTCACTTATCATCGAGCAAAGACTAAAATACAAAACGCAATGGAGGATTATCAATGAGTAAATTAGATTGTGAAGTAATCAAAGATTTGTTACCCTTATATGTGGAAGATTTAGCAAGTCCGTCTACACGAAAGCTGGTAGA
The DNA here is from genome assembly GCA_045590095.1 of Acetatifactor sp. GTDB lineage: Bacteria > Bacillota > Clostridia > Lachnospirales > Lachnospiraceae > Acetatifactor. The sequence goes on from JAZNQI010000051.1 coordinate 211, forward strand.
AGAACATCTTGCTACCTGTAAAGAATGTCAGAAAGAGGAGGCATCTTTAGGTACAAAGATGTTAATGCCTCAAAATACGGATATAAAAGCAATACAGAAGATTCGCGCTAAGCTTCTGCGAAAAAAGGTATCTACGATTTGTATAAGTGTATTAGCAATGATGCTTATCTTTGTTTTAATTGCTATCAATGTAAATGCACCGATTATGCTTCCTTATGAAAAAGTGGAAGAAACAGTTTCTGTGAATAGGAATGAAGCAGGAGAACTTGTTTTGTCTATTCATAATTCGACACTGGAAGCGGATATAGAATATATGCAGGGGGAAGATGGCGTATATAGCGCAGAAGTGTCATGTTATACGACAAAATGGAAGCAATTATTTGAAAAAACGGTTGACGCAAATCAAGTGATTCCCCTTGTCGGCGAGCAGGCGATTCAAAGGATTAGTTATTATCCGACAGTAAGCGGTGAGGATGTATTTATATACGAGGATACAGAAGCACTTGGAAATCATAGTGGAGGATATGTTACGCTTCCGCGTTTGGTGTTGCGTACGTATATGCTTTTTGCCATCATTTTGTCTATGGTGGGCGTAGTTGTTTGCGTTTGCCTGCTGAAAAAGAAGAATGCCTTTTATACAGCATTGAAAGTTACACTTGTTCCTGTAGCATATTTTATCTCTTCTGTGATAATATTAAGCGGCAAAGGTGATGTTTACAATGCGGCATACTATTTTTCGGGAATTCTGTTAAGTACTTTCCTTATGTCTGTGATTGGTTGGTGGGCGTTATCCCTGGTTCGATATCACAAAATGAAAAACAGTGTAAAGAGAAGTGAAACGAAGGGGTTGCAATAAAATACATTTCAAGGCGGAGATTATGAAGATAAGGTATCCCGGCCTTTGGAGGATAGATGTTTTCTTTGAAAGCATACATGTTTTTCTATTATCACGGATAAGAAAGATATCTTATTTTAATTTCAGGTATGCTATAGTTATAGCGGAGAATGCGATGGAACATAAGTTTTCATGGCAGTTGAAAGGAAAATACAGCGATGGCAAAAAAGATTTGGATGATAGTTTTGGCGTTTGTTGCCGCTCTTTTTTATACCGTGGTAGGTCCTAAAATTAAAACACAGGATTTGAGTTTTGACGGTTCGGAAATTATTCCTTTTATTGTGTGCTTTCTGATATGTGCAGTGATAAATGTTTTGGTCGTTATTGCAGTTCAAAAACTGGATTTAACCATAAAAAATGAAAAGTTGAAGCAGGCTGTTAACCGGCTTGGAGATACGAAGTTATTACTGATTGTCTGGGGTGTGATTTTTGTTGCGTGGTTACCTGCATACATCGTTTGTTTCCCGGGAATTTTGTCCTATGATATCGTGAATCAGACGCGTGATGCGTTGGGAGTTATTGTTGATAATCATCATCCTGTTTTACACACGTTTCTTCTGAGAGTGTTTATGAAGTTGGGAGATGGCGTTTTTGGCAGTTATGAGGCCGGACTTGGTATTTTGGCTCTGGTTCAGATGGTTTTATTAAGTTATGCTTTGGCGCGCGTGGTGTTGCTCCTTAAGAAATACAAGGTTCCTATGGTGATTGTCATTTGTACGGCTTTGTGTTCTGCTTTGTGGTTTATGAATGCCTGCTTATCAATCTCGATGATAAAAGACACTTTGTTTTCTGCATTTTTGGTATTGTTCGCATGTCATTTTACGGAAATTGTGATTGAACCGAGGCAGTATATTCAAAAAAAGAGTAATTTCATTCTTTTGAGCCTGATAGGTTTCTTATTGTGTGCAACAAGAAACAATGGTTTCCATATTTATTTGTTTTGTTTTGCAGGTTTGATTCTTTTGAGAATCAAAGAGATTAAGAGAATAAAGCTATATATTGCTTTGGTTGTAGCCATTGTGTTGCCTATTTTTGCTTATAAGATTTATACCGGACCTGTTTTTGATGCATGGGATATTAAGCCGGGGCAAGTCAGGGAAGCGCTCTGTGCTCCTATACAGCAGTTAAAGCGTGTGGATGCGCATAGAGCAGATATGTTAAGTGAAGAACAGAATGCATTGATGCGCTATTATTTTTATGATAAAAAAGGAACGGATACCCCTGTCAGCGGACACGCATATGAACCTTTTACGGCAGATTGTTCCAAAAGTGTTTTTTCTTCTGAAGCATATAATAACGACCCGATTGCTTTTTGGAAATTTTATCTGGATATAGGATTACATTTTCCCAAGGACTATGTGGTGGCGTTCTTATCAAATACATTGGGATTTTGGTATCCGGGACAGGATGAGTTTACCTACGTTGAATACTATAATTACCCTGCCGAGTGGTTTTCGGTTCCTTTGGAGAGACAGAGCTTAGCAGACCTAAAAATCATAGATGCTTATTATGCGAATTTGTGTACGGCTTCGTTCTGGAGAACAACACCGGTTTTGAATCTCTTTTTTGTGGCAGGATATGTTCCGTGGATTATGCTGTTTGTAATGATATTGGCATGGAAGAATGGAAAGCAGTATTTAAAGGTGGCGCCGGTATTTTTGCCGTTGATTGCCCAGTTTGGAATCATGCTGCTTTCGCCGATGGCATCCTATCGCTATTCGTGGCCGTTTTTCTTACTGCTTCCGATTAGTTTTGTGGCTGTCTGGTATTCCGGCGAAAAAGCAGAACAGAAAGATAAAAAAGAGAAAAATCAGCAAAGCTAGTGGAAAATAAATATTTTTGTAACCTTCGTGCATTCTCATTTGTATAGTTTATGAAGGCCTTTCAAAAGAAATACATCAAAGAAGGGAGTACTCATGAGACAACCTGTACAGGAACTGATAGAAAGATATCAGAACAATTTGTTTGTAGCGGCTTTTCAGATTTGCCGAAATCAGGAAGACGCAGAAGATGTTGTTCAGGATACCTTTATTCAGTACCATGCAACGCAAAAACAATATGAGAACGAAGAGCATATACGAGCCTGGCTTTTACGAGTAGCAATCAATAAAGCGAAAAATGTAAATCTTACATTTTGGCATCGCAAAAAACAGCCATTGGAGGAGTACATAGAAACCCTGACCTTCGAATCGGAGGAATCCGGTGAACTGTTTGAAACAGTACTTGGGTTGCCGGAGAAGTACCGCATTGTAATCCACTTATTTTATTATGAGGAATATTCGGTGCAGGAAATTGCTAAGGTGTTGAAACTCAGTGAAAGCAATGTAAAGGTAAGACTTTTACGCGGCCGTCAAATGCTCAAAGATGCATTGAAGGAGGATTGGGAAGATGACAAATAAAGAAAAATATAAGCAGGCATTTTCAGTTTTAAAAGCCTCCGGAAAGATTGAGATGGAGGATTTAAAAATGAAAAAAAGTAAGATATCAAAAGTAGCCGTAGCTGCGGCAGCGGTAGTGGCCTGTTTCGTGGCAACAAACAGTATTTGTTTCGCTGCCACAGGAGATATATGGGTAGAAAAGGTGATTATTTACTTGAACGGACAACCCGTGGAAGCAGAAGCGGAAATGCGTGATTTGGGGGATGGGAATTATTCTTGCGTTATGGAAGTTCCGGCCGAAACAAGCGGAGGGATTTCAACCGTGGTTGTCGGCGGTTATACAAGACCGACAGAATTCACGATTGTATCCTCGACAGAGGAAGAAGCATATATCAAAGAAGAAAACGGTGTCATACAGTTCTGTTACCGCGAAGTGTGTTTGGATATCACTGCAGATTACGCAGATGGTACGGCAGCAGGAACATTCACTGCAAATGGCAAAGAATACAATTATAGCGTGACAGGGAACGCGGAAGAATACGAAATTTCCCTTACGGAAAAATAAGACTTTGTGTTTATTAAGAAATCTCACATCACAGGAAATTGATGTGGGATTTCTTGTTTTACAGGAAAGCTTTCGCAAAGGGAAAATATCGCAAAAACACACTGCGAAAGCGGCGCAAAGGAGACTCTATACTTTTATGGATATACAATTGTAAATTATCTGAAAATTTCTCTTGCAATTAAAAGAAGTCGAGCGTATAATACAGAACAATATACAAAAAACGACGGAGGAATTGCACAGTGATTAGAGCAGTAATTTTTGATATGTACGAAACGCTAATTACCTTGTTTGAGTCATCGCTGTATATGGGTGAACAGATTGCGGAAGAAATCGGAATATCGGAAATGAAATTTCGTGAAATATGGAATCCGTCGGATGCCGACAGGACAATCGGCAAAAGGACGCTAGAAGATGTGATAGAAGAAGTGCTTCGTGTGAATAATCGGTATTCACGTGAACTGTTTGATACCATCATCGAGAAACGAAAGCGTTCGCGAATAGAGTGTTTTGAACACATACATCCGGAGATTATGTCTCTTTTGAAACAATTGCAAGAACGGGATATTAAAATAGGGCTTATTACAAACTGTTATTACGAGGAGCGTGATATCATTGTAAAAAGTGAACTATTCCGGTATTTTGATGCGGTTTGCATGTCCTGTGAAATGGGAATTATGAAACCTGATACGAAGATTTTTCATGCGTGTATGGATGAGTTATCTGTAGAACCGGGAGAGTGTCTTTATGTCGGGGACGGCGGCAGTAAGGAACTTGAAACGGCACAGTTATTAGGGATGCATCCGATACAGGCCGTGTGGTATTTCAAAGAAAGTGCAAAAGAGCATCAAACACCAAAGAAAGATGATTTTACACAGGCGGAATCTCCGTTGGATATTTTGAGAGAGATTGATAACATTAAATGAGGTGATTTGGATGGAAACAGGAAATACAAATTTCGGACAAAGTGTAACAGCTGTTGTGATAAAAGATAATAAAGTGCTTTTGGCACGTCATACTTATGGAGGCGGTAAAGGGCTTTTGATTGTGCCGGGCGGCTATGTGAATGTTGGAGAAACGCCACAGGATGCGGTGATTCGTGAATATTTGGAGGAAACGAAGGTGACGGTGAAACCGCTGGATGTGATCGGAGTCCGTTTCAATATGCGTGACTGGTATATAGCCTTTCGTGCGGAATACGTATCCGGTGAAGCTACTTCGGATCATGACGAGAACAGCGAAGTGCTCTGGATGGATGTTGAAGAAGCTTTGGCGCGTGATGATGTGCCGGAACTTACGAAGAAGTTGATTGAGAGTGCATTGCGTGGAGGCGTTGGCCTTCATAAGGAAGAGTATAACGGCAGTACCAAGAACGGACCATATTCGTTGTACTGTTTGTAAAT
>JAZNQI010000052.1:0-13940 GCA_045590095.1 Acetatifactor sp.
CCACGTCAGTGGCTGCCAGGGTGGTTCCATTGAAGGTACCTACCATGTATCTTACGATCCAGCCCAGAACAACGCTGTAACCAATCGCCATAGCGTAGGAACCCAGAACCGGGATCATACCGATGGTTTCACCCAGAGAGCGCTTTCCGATGCGGTCACAAGCACTTCCGAAGGCTCCCACAGGACCGGCTTTCTTCGCACGGCCAAAGGCCATTTCGCCGATAACACCGGTGGAACCGATCAGGACTACGAAAATAAAATAAGGGATAATGAATGATCCGCCGCCGTATAAAGATACGCGAGTGGGGAACATCCAGATATTTCCCATACCTACAGCAGAACCGATACAGGACAGGATAAAGCCCCATCTTGTATTGAAAAAGTCTCTTTTACTCGTATTCATAATAAACTCCAATAACTGATATTTTGTCCGCAAACCATTGAAATTGTCAATTTGCGCGGAACAGAAACATTATATCACACTCCCTTCTTCTTGACGAGAAGAAAAATAGTTTTTAAGTTGTTTAATTGGCAAAAAAACACAGAAAACAGAAGCGAAAATATTGCTTTTTCCCTCATTCTGCATTATTATTTTTAGTAGTATATTTTATTTCTAATAATCAATATATATTTGGAGGTAACCTGCAATGGCAAAGACTGCACAGGACATTATGAACCTGATCAGAGAAGAAGACATTAAAATGGTTGACTTTAAGATCGTTGACATCAATGGTCAGTATCGTCACGTTACCATTCCTGCTTCTCAGTTTAACGAAGATACCCTGAAGGACGGTATCGGTTTCGACGCTTCCAACTATGGCTACGCTGTAGTTGAAAAGAGCGACATGGTCTTCATTCCCGACCTGGAAACCGCTCAGATCGACCCCTTCTGCGAAATCAAGACTCTGTCTGTTACCGGTAATGCAATGATCATCGATTACCCCGAAAACCGTCCTTTAGGTCAGTATCCCCGTAACATTGTACAGGCTGCTGAACAGTATATGAAGGACACCGGCATTGCAGACACCATGCTTATTTTGCCGGAATTCGAGTTCCACTTATTTGATAATGTAGGTTGGAGCGTCCGTCCCGATGAAATCGGTATGACTATCGATGCTTCACAAGCTTATTGGAACAGTGGTGTGGAAGGCAGCGGATGTGTAGTTCCTCACCAGAAGAACTATCATATTGCGAAGCCTCTGGATACCTCTTACGAGTGTCGTTCAGAAATGTGTTTGGAAATGGAAAAAGCAGGTATTCCCATTAAGTATCATCATCCTGAAGTTGGTGCTGCAGGTCAGTATGAAATCGAGCCCATGCTCGGTCAGATGTCTAAAATGGCAGATAACACCATGATGATTAAATACATTATTCATAATACTGCTTTGAAATACGGCAAGACCGCAACCTTCATGCCCAAGCCGGTTTATGGCGAAGCAGGTAACGGTATGCACGTACATATGTTACTTTTAAAGGATGGCGAGCCTGTATTCTCTGATGACAACGGTTACTCACATTTGAGTGAAACCGCACATTACTTTATGGGTGGTTTGTTAAAGCATATTTCTTCTCTTTGTGCGATTACCAATCCCAGTACCAACTCCTTCAAGAGACTGGTACCCGGTTTCGAAGCCCCCGTAACCGTAGGTTACGCTACTTCTAACCGTAGTGCAGTTATCCGTATCCCTGCTTACGCAAAGACTCCGAACCTTCGTCGTTTCGAGCTTCGTAACCCGGATGCAACCTGTAATCCTTATCTTTGCTATGCAGCAATCCTCATGGCTGGCTTAGATGGTGTGAAGAATAAAATTGATCCTCATGCAAACGGCTGGGGTCCTTACGATATGAACTTATATCACTTGCCCGAAGAAGAAAAAGCTAAGTTATCTTCTCTTCCTACTTCTTTGGATGCAGCTTTGGATGCTTTGGAAGCAGATCATGATTACTTAACTGCAGGCGGCGTATTCCCCGAGCAGTTGATTAAGAACTTTATCGCCAATAAGCGTAAAGAATGTGCTGAACTTTCCAAGATTCCTCATCCTGCCGAATTTGAAAAGTATTTTAATCTGTAAGAAATAATGTAATACAAAAGCCCCAGGTTGGGCTACTACAGAATACAGTCCTTTATTAGGAATATATTCTGTAGTAACCACCTTGGGGCTTTTATCATATTTTCTTACATTTTACACATCGATGTCGATTGCGTCTGCCAGATGCATCTGAGAGTAGAGGAATACATTGTCCCCTACGTGTAACACCATGTTACCATTAGGAATTAACGATTTATTGCGCCTCTTTATCAGTACAATAATGGACTGACGCGATATATCCAAATCACGAATCCGCATATTTACCCAAGGGTTTTCTTTTTGTAATACGATTTCCTTAAGCTTGATGCTTTCATCTCTTTCATAAATCTCCGCACCCAAAACAATCACATCATTGGCCTGAATAATCACATCTCCTCTGGGAATGATAATTTCTTCTTTTCTTTTGACTACCGCAATAATGATTCCTGCAGGCATATCCAAATCTGCCACACGCTTACCTACCCACTGATCACTTCGTTCCACATGCACCTTAATAAAGTTCATGTCCACTTCATGACCATATTCAGCACGACGCTTAATATTTGTGTACTGATTTACAAATCCTGCGGAAATAATACCGGTAGGTATGGCTACCATCCCTACACCCAGGAAAGAAATGAAGATACCGAACAATTTACCCATGGTAGTAATCGGATAAATATCACCGTATCCAACCGTGAGCAAAGTAGAAGTTGCCCACCAAATACCGGAAAATGCATTGCTGAACACTTCCGGTTGTGCTTCATGTTCCAGACTGTACATACACAAACTGGATGCCACCATCAACACCAAAATAATAAAGACTGATGAAATCAGCTGTTGTGATTTGCTTACAATAACCTCTGTAATAACACTCAAAGAGTCATAATACGCATTAATTCGAAACAATCTGAAAATTCTCACAATACGTATCATTCGGAACGCCACTGCTCCCGCCGGGAAGAATACGGGTAAGAAATAAGGTAAAAAGGAAAGCAAATCCACAACACCCATAAAGGAGAATATATATTTACACAATGCTTTTCCCTTTGGCAATTCTGAATATAGTACATCCGAAGTCCACAAGCGCAACAAATAGTCAATGGCAAAAAAGACTGCTGTCACCATCTCTACTGCAATAATTATGTTTCCGTATTGCACCTTAACACTGTCAAAAGTATATAAGATACTAACTGCCACATTTAAAACAATTGCAAGGACATTCATCCAGTCATATGCTTTGCTGGCAAAGTCCAAATCATATCCTACTTCGATTATTTGAAATAATCGTTTTTTTCGCTTAAACCATTTTTCATTCATCTTTTTCTCCTGACAAACCCTTACATATTTTCATAATAAGCAGATACCTTTTCAAATTCTTCCACGTCTTCAATGCGAGACACTTCCAACTCTTCGCCGCTTATCGCAGCCTCATAAATATACAAGCCTTCTTGCACCTGATTATCTTCTACCGGAGACACTACAATATAGTGCTTTCCCTCAAAATCAAACTCGTCCATAATGGCAAACTCTTTCTCTGCTCCATTGGAAACTGTAATCATCACTGTTTCATATACCTGAAAATCATCCATTTTATTTACCTGTCTTTCTATGTCCATTTTCTCGCTGTCACTATAAACATTCTTCCGTGACAGCTCCGTGTCCTCATTTCACATACACTTGTCAATATTTTACCACTCGCACTATTAATTGTCCATGCCTAGTGACAGCATTAAGCTCCTTCTGTGAAAAAAACGATATTTTCTGCCCTCATCGTAAATGCACTTTTCAATCTCCTTCACAATCTCTCCCTATGGTGTCAATCGATTTACGTCTCTGGGGAACAAAGTGGCATATCTGACGTTTTCGAAGCCCAGAAGCTTTGCCGTAAGTCGTTCCAGTCCCAATCCCAGTCCTCCATGTGGTGGCATACCATACTTATGCATCATCAGATAACTTTCGAATAACTCCACTGTCATCCCCAAACGTTCCAATTTTTGTACCTGTTCCTCATAATTATGAATTCGTTGACCCCCTGTCGTTACTTCCAAACCGCGGAATAATAAATCGAAGCTAAGAGTCTCTTCCGGGTTCTCCGGCGCCTCCATGGCGTAAAAAGGTCTCTTTTTACTGGGGTAATGGGTCACAAATACGAATTCACTACCGGTACGTTTCTTTATTAATTCACTTAACAGCTTCTCTTCCTCCGGTTCAAAGTCATCATAGTCCTTGATTTCCCTTCCATAGGCCTTCGACACCATTTCCTTAGCCTCTGCAAAACGTACTCTCGGTATTTTTTGAATCGCGGGCAATTGCACCTTTAACACTTCCAATTCTTTCGCATAATGCTCCTGCAGATAAGAAATCATAAAGATAAGCATCTGCTCTTCCATATTCATGATTTCCTCAAAACCGGTAATATACCCCATCTCAAAGTCCACGCTGGTATACTCATTCAAATGTCTGGAAGTGTCATGCTTCTCAGCCCTGAAAACCGGTGCAATCTCAAACACTCTCTCAAATACCCCTACCATCATCTGCTTATAAAACTGAGGACTTTGAGCCAAATATGCTTCCTTACCGAAATACTCCAGCTTGAAAATATTAGCGCCTCCCTCTGCACCCGTAGCTACAATCTTGGGTGTATGCACCTCCGTAAAATTCTCTCTGTACAAAAACTCACGAAACGCTCTGCAAATTCCTTCCTGTAACTTAAAAATCGCTCTTTCTTTTTCATTGCGCAGTGTAATGGGGCGATAATTCAGCAAATTCTCTATGGACGTGTCCACCCTTTTTTGATTGATCACAATAGGCGAGCTTTCCACGGGTTGTGAGAGTACTTCTACCTGTAAAATCTGCAACTCGTACCCTACCTTTGAACGCTCCTCCGCAACCACCTTTGCCGTAAAAGTTACTGCACTCTCTTCTACCAGATTTTCAAGCAGAAACTCACTATACTCTCCACTATAAATCCCCTGCACCACGCTTCGCTTGGTACGTAGCAATACAAATGCAAAATCACTCATCTTACGAATTTTATATATACTTCCGTGTATTTTTACAATTTCTCCAATATGCTGATTCAATTCTTCTGCTTCTACCTGTATTATTTCTTTTTCTAATCTAATCTGTTTTTTCATACGTCATAATCTCCTTCTTTTTACTGTATCGTTTTCTCAACATCCTTATACCAAACTTTCTATCCATCCGGACATCATCCTTATGTCCCATACGATCACACCCTTTCCGAAAACACTGTATCCGACTCCCTCGCAATCCCTTTTGCTCGGTGTCGCGGCATTCGCCTTTTTCACCTCGCGCCTCCCTCACTCGGTGTCGCGGCATTCGCCTTTTTCACCTCGCGCCCCCCTCGCTCGGTGTCGCGGCATTCGCCAAATGCAGAGTAATAACTCTGCATTTACAAAAGGCATCCCCGGCAGAATCCTGCAAGCAAATTCTGCTCGGTCTCCCTTTTGTTTGCGACACCTTACTTGCGCTTGGCTCATTGCAACGCGCAAAAGACCACATGAGTATATACCCATGTGGTCCCACTTACCTTTTCTATATAGGACAGTCCTGCTGCCCATCTGAAAACTGTAAACATCTCACACAGGTACAACACGAATAGCGCTTGTACCTGCGAAAGTTATTCCCAGCTACAAGCGCTGCCTATCATCGTCCCTATTCAGTTGAAAGCACCGAATAATAATTTGCATGATTACAGCCTCTTTTCAAATTTTTAATGACTTTAACACAGAAAAATATAACTTGTCAAGTATTTTTCTCCCACAATATTCGCACCCAACTTTCATACTCTGCACAGGTTTTTAGTTTATGCAGCTTTTTTAACTGTTTCTCCACATCCGGAAAGTTGCAAATCAGGTAACTCCAAAACTCTTTCATCTTAAATAAAACATTGCGGTCCCCACTCAAAATCTGTTGATAGCCGATGTAGAGTTCGTCGTGGAAAGCATGTAACTTGGTGTAATATTCATTGCTCTTTCCTTCATGTGCCACTCCGGTACCTGCGTTCTTACCAAGGTCGTTGGCGGATTCTGCCAAACCGTCACTCCGGCAAATCTCCTGCGCCAAGCTCGGATTTCGAAGCAGGCCCCTTCCCAGCATCACAGCCTCCAGTTTCGGAAAACGCTCTGTTAATCGCCCGTAATCTTCCACAGCAAAGATATCTCCATTGTAACACACCGTGCATTTGCTTTGTTCAAGCGCCTTAGCAAAAGTTTCCGGGCGCACAGGCTTTTTATAATAATCTTCTCTGACCCTGGCATGTACAATCAATTCTTCCAGCGGAAATTGATTGTATATAGCAAGTAGTCGCTCCCACTCTCCCTCTTCTTCCATACCCAACCGGGTCTTTACAGAAATCTTCACAGGTGTTTTCTCAAAGCACTCTCCCAAGAATCTCTCCAGACGCCCCGGCTCCATAAGCATCCCGGCACCCTTTCCCTTAGGCACTACTGTACCGGAGGGGCATCCCAGATTGATATTGACCTCCTCGTAGCCCATCTCTTTCAAAGTGTTTGCTGCCTTTAGAAAATCCTCCGACGAATTGGTCAACACTTGAGGTACCACCCATAGTCCCTCGTTGTTTTCCGGTGCCACTTCCTGCCTCTCCTTATGACTAAACTCCTTTTCCTTGTGTAATGATAAAAAAGGCGTATAATACTTATCTATGCATCCAAAGTGCTTCGCATAGGCCATGCGAAAGATATAAGTTGTCAGCCCCTCTAAGGGCGCCATCTCCAGTTTCATTGTGTTAATTTCCTTCCGAATGATTTACTTGAAAAATATACTACTTAAGCGAATGTAGTACGCATATCCTCCTCAGTATATTACATCTCTTCTGGACATTCAATCCCTAACAATCCGCAGGCGTCCGCTAAAACCTGCTGTGTCAAGTCAACCAATAGTAAGCGCGCCTGCTTTACTACTTTTGTCGCCTGCAGGATGGGGCAATCATGATAAAACTTGTTAAATGCCGTAGCCAAAGACACCGTGTAACGAGCCACCACAGATGGTTCATAACGCTCTGCAGCCTTTCGAATCGCATCCTCGTATTCGCCAAGGACTTTCACCAAGGCATATGCTGCGTCATCAGTTAGCAGCTTAGATACCTTTTCAAGTTCGGCCTCTTCCACAGCTTCATTCTGTTTTTTTGCCCCTACATTCATAGCTTGACCGTTTTTCCGCAGAATACTTTTTGCCCGAGCATAAGTGTACTGTACATAAGGTCCTGTAGTTCCCTCGAAGCTAAGCACATCCTCCCATGAAAAATCAATATTCTTGATACGCTGATTGTACAAATCATGGAAAATCACTGCTCCCACGCCTACTTTTTTGGCGGTGTTTTCCTTGTCTGACAAGCCGGGATTCTTGGTCGCAATCGCCTGACTTGCCCGCGATATTGCTTCATGCAAGAGTTCCTCCGCATAAATAATATTCCCTTCACGTGTAGAAAGTTTTTCACCAGCCAAGCTTACCAAACCATACGGCACATGAACCAAACCATTCGACCAATCATATCCCATCAACTCAACTGCCCTAAAAATCTGCTTAAAATGCAATGACTGCTCCAACCCCGTTACATATATACACTTCTCAAAATCATACATTTCCTTTCGATACAAAATTGCGGCGATATCCCGGGAATGATAAATAGAGCCTCCGTCACTTTTTGTAATCAGGCAGGGAGCCATATCGTATGCTGACAAGTCAATAATCTTAGCGCCCTGACTTTCCGTCAAAAGTCCCTTTTCCGTTAATTCCTCTACCAGCGCAGGCACCTTATCACGATAAAAACTTTCTCCTAAATAAGAATCAAACTCCATACCTAACAGTTCATAGATACGTTCAAACTCTACCATGCTGATGTCCTTAAACCACTCCCAAAAGCCAAGGGCTTCTTCATCATTTTGCTCCATTTTCACAAACCACTTCCGCGCCTCATCTAAAAGTGTTTCATCCTCCTTGGACTCCTTTTCAAACTTCACATATATACGCAAAAGTTCATCAATCCCTTCTGCTTCCACACTCTTCTTGCTGCTCCACTTTTTATAAGCTACAATCAGCTTGCCAAATTGTGTTCCCCAATCTCCCAAATGATTAATACGCACTACATGATATCCCAATTTATCAAATATCTTGTACAAAGAATTACCGATTACCGTAGTCCGCAAATGTCCCACATGAAAATTCTTAGCAATATTGGGCGAAGAATAATCCATACAAATGGTTTTTCCGCTTCCTACTTTTTTCACTCCATAATTTTCTGTAGCAGTATCCTTTAGCATATTCTCTACATACACAGAACGACTCATATAAAAGTTACAATACCCGCCTACCGCTTGAATTTTCTCTACACCCAAATCCTGCAAGTATGGTTGCAAACTCTCCTGTAATTCTCCGGCAATCACCACGGGACTTTTCCGAAGTATCTTTGCCAGCTGAAAGCAGGGAAATGCAAAATCCCCCATATTCTCCTCCGGTGGTATCTCCAAAATCTCTTCTACCTGTTCTTTTGTCGTAAACTCCCATGTCTTTGCAATCTGCTCGCATAATTTTTTCTTCATAATCATCACCTTTTCCTTTCTTTTGAAATAAAAAAGAACCGTATCAAATATTAGCTACTGCTAATTTTTCTACGGTTCTGCATCTATGAAATATAAAACAGCAACCGCACAGAAACAAGACGTATCTTCTCGTAACCATGCGGGATATCCACAAAGTTACAAGTTCCTACGTCTGCATCTGCGTCTTAAGCTGTTTGACAAAATCATATTCATAGCGTTTATCCTTCCAAAAATATTATTCGTACTATACCATACCATTCCCGGAAATGCAAGTACTTTTTCATTTTCCTGCAAGTACTAACGATATCTGCTATCCTCTTGCATATCATACTGCGGATTGTACCGGGTGCCGTATCCGGGATTGTTCTCCGGGCGATAAGCATTTGGATAGTGAATGTCTGTCTGGATGTTCATAACAGTACTCTGCACAATGCTAAATACCCTCTGCGGCTCTTCCACATCCAGAATAGCAGGGGAAGTCTTGCTACCATTTATCGCGACATGCATTGCTAAATAAATATCCCCGACACCGAGCATTTTATCAATCGTACCCACACGCAAAGACACATTTGCGATATCTGTATAATAGATACTGTCGTACTGATATCCCACCAAGCCATTACGAATCAGCACACGCTTATTGGTCACTGCATATTCTGTATTTTTCCAACGTTTTGACGCGGTCAGTAAATTGAACAACCATATCCATACCGGCATCAAGTGCAGAGCAAAAAAAGGAATAATCATTAAAAGCATACTTCCCAGCATCTCTCCCGCACTTAAAAAGTTATAAATAAAGAGTCCGTCAAACAATAACCAAATGAGTGCAAAAGGCGCCATCTTCATGGATGAATTGATTATATAGGCGCTCTTCTTAGGTATTCCTTTCCAGATAATGGATTCATCCGGCATAAGCATTCTCTCTAATTCACTGTACTCATTATAACTTGTATAATAACTGGAATTATATTTATCCATTTTTCAAACCTCCCACTTTACTTCAATTTACTCAACTTAGATGTCTGCACAATAACGACCAGCTCCATTGATGCAGTTAATGGCTTCTCCGGATCAATATTGATGGTTACATTCTTCCCTTGCAGGATTGCCACCACATTAATACCATACTTTCTACGTAGGTTTAATTCCAACAGATTTTTTCCGACCCATTCCTCTTTCACATCCATTTCAATCATGGACACGTCATTGGTTAATTCAATAATATCCACAAAACCTGAACTCAACAAATTCTTTGCCAATCTGGTACCGGATTCCTTTTCCGGAAAGAATACCCTGTCCGCACCTACTTTGCTTAAAATCTTGCAGTCCATTTCACTGGCACATTTGGCTACCACCATCTTTACTCCTGCCTCCTTGCAAAGCATAGTAGCCATGACACTGTCCTCCAGGCTACTGGCCATTGCAATGATAACCACATCAATATGGCTGATGCCAAGCTGGCGTAACACCTCTGCATCGGATACATCTGCACATTTACAATAGGGAATTTCCGAACTAAGCGAATTTACAATGGTCTCATTTCTGTCGACAGCCAATACCTCCACGCCACTATTAACAAGCTCTCTTGTAACCGCTTTTCCATATCTTCCCAGTCCGAAAACCGCGTATGTTTTTTTCATGCTCATCACTCTATCCCTCTTTTCAAATAATTCTATCCTACATGAATCTCTTCAATAGGATTCTTGATAATATTCTTAACCTCTTTTCGCGTATTAAAAGCAATGGCAAGCGAAATCGGCCCAATTCTTCCCAAATACATTGTAACAATAATAATCAGCTTACCCCAAAGATTTAACGAAGGAGTTAAATTTCTGGTCAATCCCACTGTTGCAGTAGCACTCGCAGTCTCATAAAAAATATCTAAAGAATCTGCATTTGTTACTGCCGAAAGAAGTATTGTGGAAACAAATAAAATAATAAACGACATACTTACTACTGCTACCGCTTTGTTAACTGACTCCTTGGAAATCGCTCTACGAAATACAGAAGCCTCACCATTGTTCCTAATCGTTGCAAAAGCAGAGATTAACAACACTGCCATGGTAACCGTTTTCACACCACCGGCTGTTCCAACCGGGGAACCACCAATGAACATCAACAAAATAGAGAACATAGCCGAAGCATTTGTCAAATTCTGTTGATCAATCGTAGCAAAGCCTGCCGTTCTGGTCGTTACGGACTGAAATAAAGATATTTGCATTTTATCAAATAAGGAATAATCCTTTATTGTAAGCGGATTGTTATATTCAAAGATAAAAATCGCTACCGCTCCTACAAAAATCAATAATGCTGTAACCGAAAGTGCCAGTTTACTATGGAATGTAAGACTTTGAATACATCTAATTCCCTGCGTCTTGATATTTTTCAATACGCGCACTACATCCCACCAGACGATATATCCAATACCACCCAAAATAATTAGCGCAGAGGTTACTCCGTTGATAACAGGATTGGTCACATAGTCGCACAAGCTATTATCTGCCATAATATCCATACCGGCATTACAAAAAGCCGATACCGCATTAAAAATAGATATCCAAATGCCTTTCACTCCAAATCTTGGTACAAATACGGTCATATACAAGAGTGCTCCCACCCCTTCTACCGCGAAAGTACCTATAATTACCTTCTTTGTGAAACGAACCAACCCTGTCAGCGAGTTCAAATTGAAAGCATCCTGCATCAGCATTCTATCCCCTAATCCGATTCTTCGATGCAATCCAATCAGAATACCTGACATAATAGTAATGACACCTAAACCACCAATCTGAATCAAAAACAAAATCACAATCTGCCCAAATACACTCCAGGCAGTAGCAGTGGTTACCGTTACCAATCCTGTCACGCAAACTGAAGTCGTCGCTGTAAACAAAGCATCTATGTACGGTACCGCTTCCCCTGTTGCTGAACTGATTGGAAGTGCAAGTAATACACTACCCAGCATAATTACCAGAAAAAAGCTCAACATGATTTTTTGTGTAGTCGATAGCTCGAACCATAATCTCTTTTTCATAAAAACCTCAGAAATACTTATAAACCTTTTGCGTATGATTATAACACATCATTCACTTATATGCATTAAAAAAATCACCTCTTATCAACATCCCTGTGTGATAAGAGGTGACTGTTTATCATATTTTATTCTACCACCACCGTTCCGTTTTCCTTCACGGTAATCGTCATATCGTCCTTTACACAGTTTAAAAACTCCTCACCCAAACTATCAATAACCGGCATACTTACATCATCCAGCCAAACATCCGCCAAAACAGCACCTGCTGCCGCCAAGGAATCGATGGGTTCTGAAAACAGCATACATGCAGGCTGTCTCTTCATAGAGCAGGCACAGTAAAGAACCAAACCGCCGGTAGTAGAACCGATGGTACGCGGCAGACACAATGCCTTTCCCGCCATCTGCTTACCATAAAGGTCCGGATTGTTTTGGTCTCCGCAAGTAGCCTTTTTATCGCCAAACTGAAGTGCTTTCTGGAAAGATGCCAAAGTATTTAATCCTCCGTGAGAAACCACTGCCGGCGCAGACACTGTTCCGGGAGCTACAATTCTTCCGTTAAACTCTTTCATTACTTGCCACCTCCCTTTGTAATCTGCTCTAAAATCTCAGCATCAGTGTAATATCTCGCACTGGTATATGTCCTAAGCTTGTTGCTGGAAGTAATAACCGGCATCTTCTCGCTCAAAGGATTGTTCATATACATGAGCGGACAAATATAAGAAGTGATTACACCTGTCTCCTTCAAAATAGCCGCATAGGGTGTTTCTTCAAATTTCTTCAAAACTGCCGGAGCTGCAGTAAATACGGTAGGAATACAAACTTTGGACTTGCCTTCTGCCTTTAAAGCTTCCTGAATCTTCTTCGTCCAATCTGTCAACTGTTCCAGACTCATATGAGGACAGCCCATAAAACAAAGTTTCGGCTTCGCGTCTTTCTTTTTCCAGATAACCGGGTAGCTCTTATATACTCTTTCCAATTCTGCATCGTCTACCACATAAACCCGTGAGCCTTCTTCGATGAGACTTTCGCCCTGTTCTACAGCCTCGGGCGTAATATTTTCCACATGGTACAGACCTACGGCGCCATTCGATGCGGTTGCCGCGCCAAAATCTTTCAAATAAGTCTTTGCGGCATCATTTAATTCGCCACCTAACCATTTATCCAAACCTACGATATAAGGTACATCCTCCATAACCTTCATACCGATAGCAGAACCCAAAAGCTGAGCTTCCGGCTTCTTTGTAGTTTCAATCTTTACAATCCATTTTGCCTTTCTGCCTTCGTCGGTCAGTAACCCGAAATAAGGCACGTAACCAAGTACCGAACCCATTAAATCAATGATACCGGAATTACGGTTACATCTGGCACCCAAAACAGAGTTTGCATACACTACCGCTGAAGATTCGGACCAAGATAATACTTCTCCCATAGCAGGTGTATTCCCTACTTCGTCCATATAGCAGGTACAGGTAAAAGCATCCTTTTCCATAAGTCCCAGCTGATTTAACTGTTTCTCATACTCCTCCTGTCTGGAATACATAAAATGTTTGAAAATAATATTCTGCAAAAATCCGCTGGGTACGTTGGAATCCAGTGGTCTGGGGTCGGCTGAAAACTTCTGGGTAGATACGTTTCCCGCCTCAATTAACTTATCCATCAGTTCATATACCGGCTTTAATGCCTTTAAACCAAAAGATGTTACCAAATGATTATATTTACTGGTCACAGGCACCATAGCATCTGCACCAAAAAGTTCACCATAACGAATCAGCGTTTTCATAATTCTGGCAAGGACATCGCCCTTCTCGCCATCCAATATAGCCTGTTGCTCTTTTGTCAAATTCATGACTCAACCTCCTGTTAAATCTTCATAGCGACTTCATATGCACGCCAAATTACAGTTCTTAAATTACCGACTTCTTTACAATCACCTACCAAATGCACACGTTTTTTGCCCTTTGACAGCGGATTGGGTACATATCCTGCCGAGCTGATTACACTGTCACAGTGAATTCTGACTTCCATACCACTCTTGTCTTTGCAAATAATCCTATCATCCAAAACCTGTTGCAATGTTGTATTAAGGTATACCGGTACTTTATGCAAAGCAAACCACTCGCGCAGATAAGAACTATTCGCAAGGCACACACCCTTCTGAGCAATCAAATCATCTTTCATTTCCACAATAATAGGCTGCTTACCTTGAAGTGCCAGTTCATACGCAATTTCACAACCGGTCAGACCGCCGCC
>JAZNQI010000053.1:0-53845 GCA_045590095.1 Acetatifactor sp.
AGGAGTTGCCACGCTGGACCCCGTATCACATTGCACATGAGACTGCGGTAGCCGGTTACAACAACTTTTCCGGCGGGGACGACCGTTATGTCAACAATCTGTTCCTTTTTGACGGGGATGAGGACAAGACGGTGAAGCCGATGACCTTCTTCGAGCATCTGCCGTTACCGCCGCGTACCCCGAACAAAGAGAAGGGTCAGATTATGGACGGTGTGCCGGACGATTCTGTTTGTTACCTGTATCCTGCAGGCCTTTCAGCCTATGATAAGTATCCTAATGGTACCGAGAAGATGCCATGGGAGTACACGGAGGAAGAACGTAAGGAAAGAATCGAAAAGTACGGTAATATTTATCCTCTCGGACGTTGGGCGATTCCTGTAAAGATAAAAGGAAATGCTTACTTCGGAGGAGCTGTGGGTTGCTCTCATGAGCCGGAAGCAAAGGTTTGCGCAGAGGAAGGTATTACGATAGAACTTTCTGAAAAGAAGGATAAGGTAACCATATGTATCAAAGATGCAGAACTTATAGGTGGGGAAGGTTCAGAACTTCTGTCTGCGGATACTTTAGGTGAATCCTATCATGCAGAAATGGCCTACGAGAATCCTGACGGAAGCAATATTGTATTTGATACAGACTTCTTCGGAAAGAAACGTCCTGCAGGCAATGTAACACCGGGACCTTTTGAAGTAATGGGTGAAGAAGTGCAGGAAAGAAAGTTTGAGTTATAGTTATCAAAATAATGAGTTAATCTTTTATTGGGGGTAAAGATGAAATCTATCAATTTAGATGAAAAATGGACATTTAGACGAAGCTTTTTGGATTCTGTGGGAATGTTAGACCAAGATCCGGGAGTAGAGGTGAATCTGCCTCATGACGGAATGATTGGAACACCTGTTACACCGGATGCACCCGCAAAGTCCGATAGCGGATATTTTACGGGTGGACTCACCAATTATACAAAATACGTTTTTATTCCCAAGGAATGGGAAAATGACTGTGTGGGACTTCAGTTCGACGGAGTCATGATGAATGCCTCAATTGATATTAACGGTTGTAAGGTCGGTCATCAAAATTATGGGTATGCGCCGTTTTATATTGATTTAACCGGCTACGTGACGTTTGGGGAAGAAAACCGCATTACCATTAACACCAATACCAGTATGCAACCCAATTCACGTTGGTATACCGGGTCCGGTCTGTTCCGTGGTGTTAAGCTCTGTCATGGTCCGCGAGTGCACATTGTTCAGGACGGAATCTTTGTGTATACCAAGGAAGTGGCGGATGGATATGCCTTTTTGGAGGCGCAGGTAGAAGTGGAAAATGCCACCTTGGATAATCGATTGGCAGAAGTGAGCGTATGTATCTCAGAAGAGGGTAAGGAAGAGATTCTTACCAAAACGAAACGCGTGATTCAGATTAATCCGGGCAAAAAAGAAACTGCAAGAATCTCACTTAATCTGAAGGAGCCGAAGCTTTGGGATGCAGAGAATCCTAATCTGTATCAGGTTAAGGTTTTTGTGAAAGATTTGGGTGTATATCGTACACACCTTGAAAAGTCTAAGGTTACCACCGTTGATGAGGGGGTAACGTTGCTTGGTGTACGTACCATTACAGCAGATGCAGTCCGCGGTCTTCGAATTAATGGTAAGGAAGTGAAATTAAAAGGTGGTTGTCTCCACCATGATAATGGATTACTGGGTGCGGTAAGCTTTTATGAGATTGAAGCGAGAAAGGTACGCAAGTTAAAGGAAGTAGGCTTCAATGCCATTCGTACTGCTCATAACCCACCTTCTGCAGCGCTTGTTGAAGCTTGCGACAGACTGGGAATGTATGTATTTGACGAAGCCTTTGATGCATGGGGAATCGGAAAGCGAGCCGGCGATTACAGCCAGTTTTTTGAAACACATTGGGAAAAGGATCTTACTGCTTTTGTGAGAAGAGACCGGTCACACCCTTCTGTAATTATTTGGTCTATCGGAAACGAAATTCCGGAAAGAGGTGGAGTGGGAAATGGTTATACGGTAGCTACGAAACTTGCCGAAACCATACATAAGCTGGATGGAACCAGACCGGTTAGCAACGGCATCTGTACTCTTTGGAGCGGATTGGATGATGCGCTTGCAACAGGACGATGTCAGGAGCAAAATGCCGCTGAGGAAGAGGCTTCTGTTATGTGGGAAAATATAACGGAGCCCTTTACTAATGGATTAGATATTGTAGGATACAATTACATGGAAGACAATTACGAGCGCGACCATGAAATGTTCCCGGAAAGAGTTATGCTGGGGTCAGAGAATTTTGCACAGGTAATTGGCTATCGCTGGCCTTTAGTAGAGCGTCTTCCCTATGTCATCGGTGATTTCACCTGGACCGCTTGGGACTATTTGGGAGAAGCCGGAATCGGAAAGGCAGTCTATGTAAGCGAAGAGGATCCGTTGGTACAAAAGGGATCCTGGTCATTAATGCCGCCGTCGGGTTCACCATTCCCTTGGAGAACAGCTAATGACGCAGATTTTGACATAACGGGTCATATGCTGCCGCAAGGCGCTTACAGAAGTGTTGTCTGGGGAAGTGAAAAAACTTATTTGTATTCCATGCATCCGGATACTTTCGGAAAGATTGAAATGATGACCATGTGGGGATTCCCGGCGGTTCTTTCAAACTGGAACTATGCCGGTTATGAGGGCGCGCCCATAGAGTTGGTGGTTTACTCCAAGGCTGAAGAAGTGGAAGTGCTTGTAAACGGTAAGTCCTTAGGAAGAAAAGCAGTCTGTATGGAGAGACCAATGCCTAATTCTGTGCATTTTGAAACCGTTTATGTGCCCGGAAAAGTGGAGGCAGTAAGTTACCGAGACGGCAAGGAAATCAGTAGGGATGTACTGGTGACTGCAGGAGATGTGGCAGAGATACGCCTGATTCCTGAAAAATTAGAAATGAGGGCTGACGGACATGACCTTATTTATGTGGGAATAGAGATACTGGATAAGGATGGACGTTTGGTACCGGATGCATCGGTTCCTTTAGCGGTAGAAGTAGAAGGATGTGCGGTACTTGCCGGTTTTGGTTCCGCGAATCCTATAACGGACGAAAATTATACAGAAGCAGGTACAGTGAGTTATCGCGGTCGTGCTATGGCAATTATCCGTTCGGGTTATGAAAGTGGCAGTGTCAATGTTAAGGTATCGGCAGAGGGTATGGAACCTGTACAATTGGAACTTTTGGTTAAATAAAAACAAGCAGGAGGGGTTTTGTGAGTAGCGAGGTATATTTACACGGACAGATTTTGGGGACACATTCATTTTTGTTGAAGGGAGATTTTGTGCAGCCGGATGAGTATGCGGAGATTAAGGCGAAATACTTTTTACCCGGTGGAGAAACCGGTACCGCAGCTACGGTTTTGGCATCATTGGGTGCTCATGTAAAAATGGACGGAACCCATATCGGTACGCAGGTAGCACCGCTTTTGAAGAATTTTTATAAGGATAAGACGGTGGATTTGTCCTCTCTTTATTTTGATTCGGAGTACGAGGGATTGATGGATTATGTGGTGATTGCAGGGCTGGTGCGTTCTCCCATGGGATTTTTCCAGACATTATATGAAAGTGGGGAAAAGCGTTGGAATATGCCTAAGGAAGAGGATATTGCGGGCTGTAAGGTGGCAGGAATCGACCCTTATTTTCAGGAGGAAACCCAAGCGGCAGCAGAATTGTGCGTAAAACATAAAAAGCCTTACGTGACTATTGATAGCAGACATGATACTTATTTGCACCAGAACTGCGCCGTAAACGTAGTATCCAAGGAATGTACTCATGCTTATTTGGAGGAAGGGTACACCATGGAAGAAATCTTTGAAAAGTTAGTAGAGACCACGGAAGGCCTCGTAATCATTACATCCGGGGAAAAGGATATGTTGTATGGCAGAAAAGGGCAGCCTATGAAGCGTATGAAGCCTTTTGACGTGGAGGTAAAGAGTACCTTAGGTGCCGGAGATACCTTTAAGGCGGGTTGTGTGTACGGTTTGCTTAAGGATATGACGGATGATGAATTGGTGCGTTTTGCAAGTGCCTGTTCGGCAATCGCTATTTCCAGATTTCCATTGCCACTGAATCCGCCTACTATGGAGGAAGTGGAAGTATTGATGAAAAATGAGAAGCTGTAATTTGATAAAGTCCATATATTGGGGAGGAGGCACATGGGAATCACCAAGTGTTTACAGACAAAAGAAAATATCATTCGCATGGCAGAGTCGGCATTTCCTGAAAGGGGAATACCGCAAATAGAAGAGTTGACGGAAGGCATGTGCAATGTGGCCTATAAGCTTACCTATGAAGATGGTTTTCAAACCATTCTGAAGATTGCTTCGCCCTTAAAAGAAGGCTTTCTAACCAATGAGCGCAATTTGATGGATGCGGAAGTAAAGGCTATGAAGCTGGTGGCAAAATATACGGACCTTAAGGTGGCAGAAGTGTATGTTTACGATACCACCGGAACTTTGTGCAAAGGAGATTACTTCTTCATGGAGTGTATGGAGGGCGTCAATTGGTTTACCGTGCATGAGAGCTTGGAAGAGGAAGTGAAAGCCACGCTTCGCAAAGAAGTGGGTATGGTGCAAAAAAAATTATCTCAGGTGACCGGAGAAAAGTTTTGTATGCTGGGCGATACAGAGCATCAGTTTGATTCTTTGTTTGACTTTATTTATTACCTGATAAGCAATGTGTTGCAGGATGCGGAACGAAAAAGTGTAGAAATCGGCGTATCCAAAGAGGAAGTGCTGTCAGAGCTTACAAAGTACCGGGCGTGTTTTGATGAAGTGAAAGAACCTTCCCTGGTGCATTGGGATATGTGGGAAGGGAATATCTTTATCAAGGACGGCGAAATCACAGGAATTATCGATTGGGAAAGAGCAATGTGGGGCGAAGCCCTTATGGACGAGCCCTTTAGGTATCATAAGAGAAATACGGATTTACTGGAAGGCTTTGGCGTAAATGAACTATCTCAGGCGGAGCTTAGAAGGATATTTTGGTATGATGTTTTGCTGTATTTAACCATGATGACAGAAGTCTTTTATCGTGAGTATGAAGACGATGGGCAGTATAAGTGGACAAAGATGCTGTTTGAAGAGGTCTGGAAGGGAAAATCTTGACATTCATTTTTCAAAGTGCTATTTTAATAATCAATAAAGGAAAGGCACATCAATTGGTGTGAACGGTGATGAAATGATTAGATAGTCTGATTTGGTAAACGAGATTTAAGAATGAGCCTGTAATAGGTTTTATTTGTGTTGCCGAAATTGGACTATGATTCATGGATTACCTTTTGTTATTTAATAAAGGTCTATTTTGGGGTGGTCTGTTTTCGTGAGAAAGCAGACCCTTTTTGCATAGCAGAGTATTTCTGTGAAGTTGCAGGCATTTGAATGCAGAGAGAAACAAGTTTACAGGTTCCGGTTGAATAAGACAGTTTTAGGAGGAATATGTATGAGAACAATAAAAACAAAACAATTTCAAATTTTAACAGACATCAACATGGCATGGGATTTTATGGTAGAAGTATACAATTTGGCTACAGAAAAAGGGATGGGAAGTATCGAACCGCCATTCTTTGAATATGCTTTGACATCCTCATGGATGAATAAGGACTATTTGCACCTTTGTCGATTTTGGTTGGAAGAAGATAAGGTGGTTGGATTTGTATTTTATGAGAATCTGACGGATATTTATTTTGTATTACGTCCGGGATATGAAGAGCTGGCAGAGGAAATGGTTGCATATGCAGATGACGTATTTCCGGATTATAATGGTGAAAAGCAATTGATGTTTTCAAAAGGCCAAAAAGCACTTATGGAGGCGGCAGAGAGCAAGGGTTACCAACTTTGTTATAAAGACAAGACCTATGTGCTGGATATGGCAAAATCGGCACTTGATTATGAACTTCCGGCAGGATTTTATTTTGTGGAGCCCTCGGAAGTGGACCCGGTGAAGCTAGCCAGATGTACTTGGAAAGGGTTTAATGAATGGGAATTGGGGCCCTTTGAAAATTGGGAAGACACAAATGATAAGAGGGATTGGAGTCCCCACAAATCTTATATCGATGTGCTTAGTGGTGTAATGGCTCCGCCGCCCCACGCCACCGAAGAGTACGATATTATTATTGCCAATGAAGACGGCGAATATGTGTGTTACAGTGGTATGTGGTGGGTTCGGCAAAACGGACTTGCCTATATGGAACCGTTATGTACTATTCCCGAATATCAGCATAAGGGATTGGCTTCAGCTGCACTTACCGAGCACTATCGAAGATTTAAGGCAATGGGTGGCAAGGTGCTGACCGGCGGTGGTAATGATTTTTATAAAAAGATTGGTTATGATGTAGAGGAGTATTCATGGGTATATAAGAAAGTGTAATGTATAAGTTTTCAGTGTTATTCGGATGATAATCTGATACAATAGTGCCATAAACGTATTAACTTATTTGCGGGATATAAATTGAAATATTATGCGGATATACTAGGATTGCAAGGAGGTGGTAGTCATGAAATATGAGAATGGAAAGGATATTTTTCCGGAACGATTGTTAAAGCAGATGCAAAAATATGCAGCCGGAAAATTGGTGTATATTCCTTCCCCGGAGAAAAAGGATTGGGGTGAGACTTCCGGATATCGGAAATATCTTTTGAAGCGAAATCATGGTATTCGATTGAAATTTCGTAATGGTGTTACCATAGAACAGCTGGCTGACGAATACGCGCTCTCATACGAGACTATCCGAAAAATAGTATATTCAAAAAAGGAGGTATTCGTGATGGAATACAAGAGCACATTATCATCCGCAATAGGTTATGCGAGAAACGGAAAACTGGAGGAATGGATACATACTTATCTGCAAACGGATGGACATAATAAAGAGTTTTCAGATGGACTGAAGTTGTTCGACAGGTATTTTTTGGGACCGGTAAAAATGCCGTTATCTTTCTTTAAACGTTGTTGTGGCCCGGAGGCAGACATGAAATGGGTTATGCCTGCAGAACCTTTTGAAAAGAAAGTAAATGAACTTCAAAAAGTGATTTCTGAAAATGCAGATATGCCGCCACTGATTGTACATTATGTGGATGGCGAGTTTGAATTAAACGATGGAAATCACAGATTAGAAGCCTATGCACGATTAGGTGTAGAAGAGTATTACGTAATCGTGTGGATTACGGAAAAAGAAGAGTATGCGGAATTTATGGAAAAATACTCAAAGTATATGGAATAAGAGATACATTGTTGCAACTGAAATCAAGCGCACCACCCGAAACAGTGTTATACTAACCTTAAAGCAGAAGAAAGGTGGCAGATAAATGGACGAATGGCAGAAACAGATTCAGACTTTAATACAGGAAATAGATGCTTGCATCAAGCGTAAGGAGGATGAGGAGTTGACGCTTTCCGCCCTTGCAGAGAAGCTGGGATATTCTGAATTCTACGTTTCCAGAAAATTTCGGGAAGTATCCGGGATGAGCCTCAGGGAGTATATGGGGCAAAGGAGTCTGGCACTGGCTCTGAAGGAAGTACGGGATACAGAACGAGGGTTGTTTGAAATTGCCTTGGATTATGGTTTTTCTTCTCACGAAGCGTTTACCAGAGCCTTTAAACGTGCATACGGAATATCTCCGGGAGAATACAGAAAGAATCCTGTGCCTGTGGTACTTCGCACTGTGCTTAAACCTTTCGATTGCTACTTAATGGGTAACGGAGGTGTAAGTATGGAGAGTACTACAAGTGATGTAAAGGTTTATTTTGTGACCATTCCTGCACATAAGTTTTTGCATATCAGAAACTATGAAAGTATCGGGTATTGGGACTTTTGGCAGAAACAAAGTCAGATTCCGGGACAGGATTGTGAGACTATTTGCGGGCTGTTACATAGTATACCGGGTAAGCTGGATGATAACGGAGGCGATGAACCGGACAGCGGCAGCGGTCAGGTGATGGCGTATATCAATGAACCCTCCGGCAGGATTTGCAGCTGGGGAATTCCCTTGGCAGAGGGTTATGGTGTGAGACTGCCTGCGGATTATGCAGGAGAGGTGCCTAAGCAGATGCAACTAATGGATGTGGAAGAAGGTACTTATATTGTATTTGAGCATGGTCCCTTTGATTTTGCTACACAGAATCAAAGTGTTGAGCAAAAAATCGAAGAAGCAATGAAAAATTTTGATTATGATTCTTCAGGGTATGAGTTGGATACCACCCAAGGCAGAGTGTTCTATTTTTATCATGATTGTAAACGCTTCTGGAAATATGTGAGACCGGTAAGGAAAATAATGTAAAATAAAACGATCCCCTTCGGATTGATATGTGCTTGAACGTTGAAGTACATATCCGTCAGAAGGGGATCTACTTTTTATAAATGGGTTGCTCTTATTGAATTAGTACTGCAATAACGGGTCGATTTCCACCTCAAAAGGTAGCAGATCTAAAATATCACTGTGCATATTTACGCCGGGATAGACTTCAATCAGGCGAAGTCCCTTTTCACCCAGTTCAAATACGCAACGTTCTGTTACATAAAGGATTTTCTGCTTGTTGGCACGGGCACGTTTAGCGGAAAAACTGATACTGGTAACCTTGTCTACAAACTTAGGTAACGAACCATTGTTTTTGATGGTAACCTTGCCGTCGTTTTCGTCTACATCCAGTCCCTTGGTATTGAAGGTGAGGCAGAAGACCACTGTGCCGGTTTTTGCAGTGATGTTAGCGAAACCGCCGATTCCTGCGAAGGCTCCGGGACCGCGATGAGCATTGACATTGCCGTACTTGTCCACTTCAATACCGCCCATGAAGCAAATGTCCAGACCACCGTTATTATATAAATCAAACTGGTTGGCCATATCATATACGGCGTTTGCACCGATGACAGCACCGAATACTTTGCCGGAGGCAGGGAAACCGCCTACACCGCCTGATTCCACAGTTAAGGTTACTTTATCTAATATACCGCTTTCGCGGGCATATTTTGTGACAGTTTCAGGAATACCGACACCGATATTGACGATGTCGTCTTCTTTTAATTCCATGGCGGCACGTTTGCCGATAATATTACCTGCGACGTTCACAACACTCTTGGTAGAGGTGCGGCTTTCTAACATTTCACTCCAGTCCGTCCACTGGGAATAAGGAATCTCAAAACTACCGGTAAGGGATTCAAATGCCGCATGTCTGGGCTGGGGCTTCACCATGACGATTGCATCTACCAGACAGCCGGGAATAATGGTATTTCGGGGTCTGGATGGACTGTTTACGATACGGTCTACCTGCACGATGACTTTACCACCGTTTGCCTTGGTCGCCTGACAGATGGAAAGGGCATCACCGGACATATACATATCATCAAAGGTGATGTTTCCTTTATAGTCGGAGACGGTTCCTTTAATCAATGCCACATCAATCTTAGGAAGCTTGTAATATAAGAATTCTTCCCCATCCACATCCACACGCTTTACCAGGGAATCATCGTGAGAAATATTGTTAATGCCGGGACCATCCACCAGGGGGTCTACGAAAATATCCAGACCAACCTTGGAAAGGGCACCGGGGATACCGCCTGCCTGTGCACGGATGGCATGGGAAATACAGCCTAGCGGAAGATTGTAGGCTTCAAAACGATCCTCCAAAACCAGCTTCTTGGTGCTGAACATGGCACCGAAGTGACCACAGATGATTTTGTCTACAGCACCTTCTTTTATGTACATTTCCGCATTGCTTGTTTCATCCCAGACACCGAAACCGGCACTGGAAACCATGGTTAGATTCTTTGGTGAACCGGTTGCTTTATATTTGCGATAAATGGCTTCGTGTAATGCTACCGGATTTTCAATTCCCAGAAAGGAATTCAGGCAGATTACATCGCCATCCTTGATTAAATTGATTGCTTCGTCAGAAGTCAAGAACTGGTACATCTATTTGGCCTCTTTTCTTTTACTATTAACAGATATAACATACCATTTTAAGGGATTTTTGGCAAGTAAAAGGAATCTCATTGTAAGACTTTGCAAATTTGTCATTTTAGAGTATACTGTTAAATGAGTGTGTTTGACTAAAAAGGGAGGAAACCGGCATGATATACGGGGAAAACTGTGGAGAAAAGTTAAAGATTACAGTATTGGCAGAGAACACCGGATGGGAAAACTGCCCGGGCGAGCACGGACTATCTTTGTATATAGAACGGGATTACGATACCATTTTGTTGGATGCAGGAAAAAGTTCTCTTTTTTCAGAGAATGCCAAAACCTTGGGTGTGGACCTGAGAAATGTGGATTTTGCAGTTCTTTCTCATTCTCATTATGATCATGCAGATGGATTTGACAGTTTTTTTGAAATAAACGACAGGGCAAAATTGTATGTTCGCCAGGAAGCAGGAGAGATTTATTTTTCTAAGCACGGAGAGGAACTTAAATATATTGGTCCTAAGCAGGGAATGCTTGAGCAGTATAAGGACAGAATAGTTTATGTGAATGAAGATTGCTGTATCATTCCGGGGACGGACATGTTTTTGGTACCCCACAGTAGTGAGAACCTTTCTGTAATCGGCGAAAAGGCCAAGTTGTATAAGCAGGAAAGCGGAAAGGTGGTCCCTGATGATTTTACCCATGAACAATCTTTTGTAATAAATACGCCAAACGGACTTGTGATATTTAACAGTTGTTCTCACGGAGGACCGGACAATATATTGAGAGAAGTATTACAGTGCAAAAACGGAAGCAAGATATATGCGTATATAGGAGGATTTCATTTATCGAAATTTCCGGACGAGGATGTTTTGGATTTTGCGAAAACACTGAAAGGTTTAGAAATAGAGCGAATCATTACGGGGCATTGTACCGGCGAAAGAGCCTGTGAGATATTACGGGAGGAGCTGGGGGATAAAGTGGGAATTATGCATGCGGGAATGATTTTTGAATTATAATAAAGGACGAAAGATAACATGGATTTTTTGAATACATTACTTCAAATGTACATAACATTACTTTCTGCTATTATTGCGGGGGTAATTAATTCCATATGGTGTAAGAGCAGGATGCTTAAGTGCCTGCAGATTCCTATGGATGGCGGCAAGAATTTTGTGGATGGCAGAAGAATCTTTGGCGACAACAAAACCTGGAAGGGTTTCGCAGGTTACCTTGTGTGCAATATGGTTTGCATGGTACTCTGGGGGGCGGTATGCGGTATGACCGGGTTGGAGTCTTATAATATGTTTTATGGGAATGCTTCTAATACGGTGCTTACGAATCTGTGGATTGGTTTTTTGTTGGGACTTTTTTATGGTGTTTTTGAACTGCCCAACAGTTTTATGAAAAGAAGACTGGGGATTACGCCGGGGAAGAGTCTGAGTGGTTTGAAAAAAGCTTTTTTTGTGTTTATGGATCAGGCAGATTCTGTGTTTGGTTGTGTGCTGGTGGTATGCATATATGCGCCAATGACCATTGGATTTTATTTGCTTTATGTGGTGGTAGGCGCTGTGACTCACATTTTAATCAATATGCTTTTATACGCTTGTAAGCTTAGAAAAAATATGTTTTAAAAGAGGGACTTATGATACAGAGGATAAGTGCGCCATTAAGTGGCGAAGGCAATAATTTGGGAAATAAAGGAAAGTTTTTGTGTATGATGCATGGTGCCGGATTTTTGGTGCCGGACGGGATCATTCTCGACAGGGAAGAGTATGCCTGTTTTATCAGAGAGAATGGTATAGATGAGGAATTGAATGGGCTTCTGCGCGGACTTACCATGGAGAATATAGAAGAAACCAGCCAAAAGATGATTGGATTATTTGAAGGTAAGCGTTTTGGTGAACATTTGCGTAAAAGTTTGCAGGAAACAATCGACCCTTTGGGATATTATGCAGTGAGAAGCAGCGGTACCAAGGAAGATTTGGAGGACCATTCTTTTGCAGGACAGTATGATACTTTTTTGAACGTGCAGGGAGTAGAGGCTGTTGAAAAGGCGATTATTGGTTGCTATCGTTCCATGTTTTTGCCGGTGTGCCTGACCTATTTGGTAAATCAAGGCATTGACGTCAAGGATATCGCCATGGCAGTAGTAGTGCAGGAAATGGTGCAGTCTGAGTACAGCGGCATTTGTTTTACGGTAAATCCGATTACAGGTAAAGATACTGAAATGTCCATTGAAGTGGCCCGCGGATTAGGCGATGATGTGGTAAGCGGTAAAGTGGCACCGCAGCAGTATTATTATGATTGGCGTGAGAAAAAGGGCAGTTTCGAGGAGAAAAACACGTTTCTTACCAAAGCGCAATTGGAAGAATTTGGGGAAACCTTTCTTAAGGTGCAGCTCTTGTTCGGATATCCTTGTGATATAGAGTTCGCTATTCGGGAAGGCAAGTTGTATATTTTGCAGGCCCGCCGAATAACCCGATTCAATTATGCCGGCTTAAAGCATATTTGGTCCACTGCGGATTTTAAGGATGGCGGTGTGTCAGCCAGTGTGTGTACTCCTTATATGTGGAGTTTGTATGAGTATATTTGGGAGTTTACGCTGCGTAAATTCATGATAGACGGTAAGATTCTCTCACCGGAAGAAGTGAACTGCAAGCTGGGAGATATGTTTTACGGCAGATGTTATTGGAATTTGTCTGCGGTAAAGCTTGCCATGAGCAAGGTTATCGGTTACCGGGAAAGAGAGTTTGACAGTGAGTATGGTATCCGCGCTACCTATGAAGGGGAAGGTCATATTACCAAGGCGACGCCGGGAACTTTGTTTGCCATTGCAAAAATGTTCTTTGCACAGCGTAAGATTTTAACGGAACGCAATGAGAATTGTGAAAACTACCAATCTGATCTGCTGGAGAAGTATGGACATTACAGAAAGCAGTATGAGGATGGCACGATTAAAGATATTAAGAAGGTGTGGTATGAGCTGACCAAGAGGAGCTATTTGCAGAGTGAGGCAACTTATTTTTGGCAGATTTTCATCAATACCATTCACCAGTCATTATATAAAGACAGTTTGTTAAAGTATGTGTCAGAGAGCGAATATCTGACATTGCTGGGAGCAATTGATAATATTTCGCATATGCTTCCCTTTTATGAAATGTGGGAGATTTCCCGCAAAATTCGAAAGAGCGAGGCTGCGCAGGATTTTTGGCTTAATAAAGAAGTGGATGAATTACAGGGTTATGTGTCCCGGGATGTGCATGAGATGCCGCTCGTACGAGAACTGATAGAGAAGTACGGCTATCATTCCGACAAGGAACTGGATGTGACCTATCCTTGCTATTATGAGGATGTGACGCCGTTTCTTACCAATATCAGGGATATGATTCCCTTGGGAGAGGAATACAGTCCCTTGGCAGATAAGGAAAAGGGAGAGGCGGAATATAAGAAAGTATTGGCGAGACTGGAAAAGGAAGTCGGCAAACGAAAATACCGCAAGATTTGTGTAAAGATTACAAACATGCGAAAAATGCTTTGGTGGCGCGAAGAATATCGTGATATTTCTACCAAATTTTATTACTTGATACGAGTGTACACCATGGAACTTGCTAAACAATTGGTGGCGGAAGGAGTAATCGAAGAGTCATCGGATATTTGGTTCTTAAAGGTTGGAAGCCTCTGGGATTATTTAGATGGAAAAGTAACGAAGGAAGCTTTGCAGGCTATGGTTGTGAGCAATAGGGAGTATTATAATGCTTACAGAAATTACATGAGCGAGAATGAAATCGGCGGCAGTTTTACCTCTGATTCTGATATGGCAGTGAACGGAGAGAAGGGGCTTAAGGGTCTGGGTGCCAATAGCGGCAGAGTCACAGGAACGGCCCGGGTAATTGAGAACTTCAGTGAAATTGGCAGATTAAAGGAAAATGATATTCTGGTAACTCGCTTTACGGATACGGGTTGGACACCGAAGTTTGCTGTGTTGTCGGGCATTGTAACCGAGTATGGAGGTATTTTGTGTCATGCAGCAATTGTGTCCAGAGAGTACGGCATTCCGGCAATTGTAAGCTGCCATGATGTGATGAGTAAAATTAAGGATGGTCAGACCATTACCATAGATGGCAGTACAGGATGTATTACCATAGAGGAAAAATAACAAAGGATGAAAGACGCTAAATACTACAACCGCAAAGAGCAAAAGTATGAGCCCGCAAACCAATATGGTGGCGGGCTGCTTGAAGTGTTGTATCATCGTCCTATAGGGCGATTTCTTCTAAAAATTGTGATACATCCGCTGTTTTCACGGATGTATGGTTGGTATAACGGCAGCAGGTTCAGTAAAGGAAGGATAGCACCTTTTGTACAAGAATACGGTATTTGTCC
The DNA here is from genome assembly GCA_045590095.1 of Acetatifactor sp. GTDB lineage: Bacteria > Bacillota > Clostridia > Lachnospirales > Lachnospiraceae > Acetatifactor. Next base: position 14,315 of record JAZNQI010000053.1, read on the forward strand.
GGATGACTACGAGGACAGGGAATATGACAGTTTTAACGAGTTTTTTGTGCGCAAAATCAAAGAAGGAAAAAGGCCGGTGGACAGTACGCCGGAAGCTTTGATAGCCCCTGCGGACAGTAAAATCAGCGTGTATAACATTGAAGCAGGCAACCGGATTAACATCAAAGGGGTTTCCTATACTGTGGAAGAGCTGGTAGGGCACAGAATGGATATACAGGAATTTCTGGGGGGAAGGTGTTTGGTTTTCAGGCTGAGTATGGAGGATTATCACAGATATATTTTTACGGATGACGGCAGAATAAGCAGACGTTTCAGCATTCGTGGGAAATTGCATACGGTCAGCCCCATTTCCAAAGAGCATAAAATATACAGAGAGAATTCCAGAGTTGTAAATGTGCTGCAGACGAAACATTTTGGTAAGATTGTGTGGATTGAAGTAGGAGCTTTGTTAGTTGGAAAAATCGTAAATCATCCCGTCCGCAGGTTTGAAAGAGGTATGGAAAAAGGATATTTTCAGCCGGGTGGCTCCACCATTGTGATGTTATTGCGAAGGGATGCGGCGGTTTTGGATGAAGATATTGACAAGATATGTCGGGAAAGCGTGGAAGTCAAGGTTTTACAAGGAGAAAAAATCGGAAGTAAAAAACTGTAGGAAGAAAGGATTGGAAGGAAAATTCTATGTTAAAGAGATTACATATCTATTTTAAAGAGAGATATCCCATCGTGGCGCGTCTGATTTTGGGATGCATTGTGTTTTTAGAGATTCATTTTATAATTTTGCTCAATTACGGAGTGACGGACTTCCAAATCGGTATACAGGAGTTTGTTGGAGCGTTTACGGTATTTGCTTTTTTATTTTGGCTGCGAGTGGCGGATGATTTAAAGGATTTTGAAACAGACAAAAGATTATTTCCGGACCGACCCTTGCCCAGTGGCAGAGTATTTAAAAAGGACATTGTAATAATCTGTATTTTAATTCAGCTGGTAACGGTTATTCTCAATGTAATTTTTATGAATAATTTGTTATTCTTCGGCATTTTGTATGCTTACGGATATTTGATGAGCAAGTGGTTTTTTAGGAAAAAAGTGATTCAGCCCAGTCTCCCGTTAGCGTTGGTTACACATAATCCGGTACAGATGTTTGTGAATGTGTATATCATCTCTTTTACCGTTATCAAGTACAGTTTGGAGCCGATTTCACTGATTACCATAATGACCTTGTGGACCTTATATTTCCCGGCTCTGATTTGGGAAGTATCCAGAAAAATCAAGGCACCAAAGGATGAAAATGATTACACCACATATTCTAAATTGTTTGGCTATAAGAAAAGTACCAAGTTTGTGATGATACTGACTTTGGTAGATATTGTGACGAATATGATTCTGGTATATCAATTAAACAAGATTACCATTGTATTGTTTGTGTTACTGGTGTCCTGGATGGTTTGGAAGTTTGTAAGTTTTATAAAGGATCCGGAGCAATTTGTCATAGTGCAGAAGGTGGAAATCTATACTTATATTCAGGAAAGTTTGATGTTACTTACCATTGTGGGATTTTTGTTGGTGGGAAGGATTGGATAGTATATGCTTGGAAAGAAAGCTCAGAATCTAACGATTTTAAAACAGCATAATTTTCCGGTGCCGGATTTTATTACGGTTTTGCCCGGCACGGATTTGCAGGGGCTTAATATTCCGTGGGAAGTTTGCGCAGTCCGTTCCTGCGCAGCAGCGGAAGACGGAGCGGATAAGAGCTTCGCGGGACAGTTTGATACATTCCTAAATGTGAAAAGGGAAGATGTTCCGGGCATGATAGAGAAATGTTTTGCTTCCATGAAAAAGAGCAATGTGACAGAGTATGCGAAGGAAAGCGGTGTCACTGTGACTTCGGATGATTTTGCGGTGATTGTGCAGAAAATGGTGGCATCGGAGCTTTCCGGAGTGTGTTTTACCGCTAACCCGCAAGGCTTATTAAATGAAACGGTGATTGTTGTAGGACGCGGTACCGGAGACGGTATTGTAGAAGATAAGGTGGATACCACCGGTTATTATTATAATATAACGGACAAGGTGTATTATTACGAAGGAAAAGAGGACCTTTTACCGGCGGAAACAGTGGAAAAACTGGTGAAGCTTTCATCAGATATGCAGCCGCTTTTGGGGGAACTTTTGGATATTGAGTTTGCCGTTGTGGGGGATGAAATATTTGTTCTGCAAGCCAGAAATATTACTACCATCAATAATGAAAATCCCCTGATTTTAGATAACAGTAATATTGTGGAAAGTTACCCGGGAATCAGTCTGCCCTTGACAGCATCTTTTGTAAACATAGTATACAGCGGCATTTTCAGAAGCATCAGCAGAAGAGTTTTGAAAAACGAAAAGGAACTGGCTAAATATGAGGATGTGTTTGGCAATATGGTAGGCTGTGCCAACGGAAGAATGTATTACAAAATCAGCAATTGGTATACCATTATTAAGTTCCTGCCCATGAATAAGAAAATCATCCCTATCTGGCAGGATATGATGGGAGTTAAGATACGCAGCTATGATAAAGAAGCAGTTAAACTGCCCTGGTGGCTTCGCATTAAAACATACTTTAATGTTATAGGTGAAATGCGACGTGTACCCAAAAACATGCAGAAGCTTAGCGAAGATTTCACCCGTATTAATGATTCTTTTTATGCAAGGTACCACAAAGACATTACTCCCACAGAATTAATAAGTCTGTATCATGAATTACATGATACTTTACTGGCCTGTTGGGATGTGACGTTGCTTAATGATCTCTATGCATTTCTTTTCACCGGACTGGTGAAGAAACGTATGGGAGAGAAGAGCAATCAGGTCATTTCCGGCATATCCAATATAGAGAGTCTGAAACCGATTAAAGAGATGATTCGTTTGGCATATGACAAAAAACAGCTGACAAAAGAGCAATATAATGAGCGGTTTTGGGAGTATATCAGATTGTACGGAGATCGTAATCTGGAGGAGCTTAAGCTGGAGAGCAAAACATTTCGAAGCAATCCGGAACTTTTGGGAGAAAAGATTGAACAGTATAATGAAGAACCGGTGAAACTGAAAAATATGTATGAACAGTTGCATAAGGAAGCACCCAAGGCGGAAACGGTGAAAGGAATCAATGGTTTCCTGGTGCGTCGGGCAGAAAAAGGAATTGCGAACAGGGAACTTTCGCGATTAAACAGAAGTAGAATTTTTGGTATTGTACGATTGATATTCACCAGATTGGGCGAGGTATACACAGAAGAAGGTTTGCTGGATGAAACGGGAGATATTTTCTGGCTGACTGTAGAGGAAGCGTTTGCTCTGGCAGAAAAGAAAAAAACCATGCAGGATGTGGTTTTAGAGAGAAAGAAGCAGTATGAATTATATGCTTGTCTGCCGGCTTACCAGCGATTGATTTTCGCCGGCAAGGAATTTGACAAGAAGCACAAAAGCGTTAACGCTCATCAAATACAGCTTTCCAAAGATAAAATGTACGGAACCCCCTGTTCGGACGGTATCGTAGAAGGGGAAGCCTTGGTAGTGACGGACATTACCAAGGTGGGTAATGTAAAAGATAAAATACTGGTAACCAAAATGACGGATCCGGGTTGGGTATTTTTGCTGGTAAGAGCGAAGGGGGTAATTTCGGAAAAGGGGTCTTTATTGTCCCACACTGCAATCATTTCCCGCGAATTAAAAGTACCCTCCGTGGTGGGTGTGGAAGGGTTACTTCATACGGTGAAAAGCGGTGATATTCTCAGAATGAACGGTAACACCGGAGAGATTACAATTGTAAAGAGGTAAGGAAATTGGAATGTATCAGATTTGAAGTCGAGGAAAAGTACATAAAGGATTTTCTGCATTTGCCGAAGATGCTTTATACTAAAAAGACAAATACCGAAAATCCAAAAGAAATGGAACGTTTTCTGAGAGGAACCCATGCGTTAAGTTCGTATTTTACACTGCACAAATTTTTGGTATATGAGGATACAAAGCCGGTGGGAAGATTTGTGCTTACCACCTATCCGCAGGATGAAACAGCGTACTTGGGCTTCTTTGAATGTGTGGATAATTTGTCCGTGGCGAAGGTGTTGTTTGACAAAGCGAGCGAGTATGCGAAAGAGCTTGGATATACGAAAATGGTGGGGCCGGTGGATGCTTCCTTTTGGAATAAGTACCGTCTGAAAGTTAATTTATTCGACCGTTTTCCTTATACGGGGGAACCCTATAACAGGGAGTATTATCTGCGGTTGTTTGAGGAGAACGGCTTTCAGATTTGCGAGCATTATACTTCAAATATTTACGAAGCCTTGGAGGCAGACAATAAAGATGCCCTGTACGATAACCGCTATCAGTCATTTTTGGAAAAGGGATATGAGATTATCAGCCCGGCGGCAGCGGATTTTGATACAGTTATAAAACAACTTTATGAGTTGCTTACAGTGCTTTACAGTGATTTTCCCATTTACAAATCGGTAAGCTATGAAGACTTCGCAAAGGTTTTTTCGGATTATCGATATATTCTCAATATGGACATGGTGAAGATGGCATACTTTAAAGGACAAGCGGTAGGCTTCTTTGTGAGTGTGCCGGACTATGGCAATGCTGTTTATCATTTGAGCGGAGTGAGTGGTTTAGTTAATTTATTGCGGGTGCTTCGCATGAAAAAGAAGCCGAAGCGCTATGTGATGCTGTATATGGGCGTACATAATGAGCATCATGGTCTGGGCAAGGCTCTTGTGGGAAGTATTATGGAGGAACTGAGAATCAGTGGCCTTCCCAGCATCGGTGCCTTGGCACGAGACGGCAAAATCACACAGAATTACGGCAAAGATTATATCTCACAGTGTTACGAATATGTGCTGCTGGGAAAGGAACTTTAACATGATAAATTTTGAACAATGTTTACAGGATAATTGCGGAAAGTGGAAAGACAGAGAATACGTTTTTGAAAAAAAAGAAGGTTGCTTTCAGGCAGTTTCCTATGGAGATTTTTTAGATAACGTCAGAGGATTTGCCGGACATTTGCTTTCCTTGGGATTGGCCGGGAAAAATATCATGATATTTGGTGAAAACAGCATCAACTACATGGCGGCAGATTTGGCAGTCCTGCAATATGTGGGAGTCAGTGTATGTGTTTCTAAGGAATGGAAGGCAAAGGAAGTGCTTCGTGCCATTCGTTTGCTGGACATTTCCTGCATGATTTACGGAGCCGAAAAACAAGAGATTATGAAGGAAGTGGCAGAGGAGTTTCCTAAACTTTTGTTGATACCTATGGACAGTGTTTCAGGGTTTAAGAGTACAGAGATTCCTACACCGAGAGAAGATGATATCTGTTGTAAGATTGTTTTTTCCAGCGGGACCACAGCTATGCCCAAGGCGGTGATGTTGTCAAAACGTAATTTATTTGCGGGGCTGGATTCCCTTTATAAAAGATGTCCTTTCAATGAGGAGGATGTGGACTATTTGTTCCTTCCGTTGAGTCATACCTATGCGGGTATTTATAATTTTTTGTATTCGTTGGTTTTCGGTTTTCAGGTTTATTTGTGCTCCGGCATGAAAGAGCTGGCGGGAGAACTTTTGGAGGTTAATCCTACGATTTTCTGCGGGGTACCCGTCATTTACAGAAAACTGTACGAAGCCTACGGAAGTAAATTGGCATATGCTTTCGGTAATAGGATGAAATATCTGTTTTGCGGTGGTGCACTATTTGCAGAGGACATGAGACAGGCTTATAAAGACAGCGGTTTAAATATGATGGAAGCCTATGCCCTGTCGGAAACCGCATCAACTTTTGCTATCCAATATCCCTATGATTCGGATGTGAAGACAGTGGGAACCGTGGCGGAGGATATTGAAGTAAAGGTGCTGAATCCGGATGAAAACGGTGTTGGAGAAATCCTGGTAAAAGGAGACAATGTTTTCTTAGGATACGCCAATGAAGAGGCCCTTACAGCTTCTGTATTTACAGAGGATGGTTTCTTTAAGACCGGAGATTTGGGGTATCTTTTGCCGGATGCAGACCACGACGGATATCGTTTGTATATTACGGGCAGAAAGAAAAAAGTGCTCATCGGAGAAAATGGCGAGAATATTGAACCTACACATATTGAGAAAATGATATGTGAAAAGAACGCCAATATAAACAAGGCGTTGTTGTATGTTCAGGACGGAAAGTTGGGCTGTCATATTTATTTAATGAACCCTGAAAACAGAGATTGGGAAAACTTTTTCGAAGAGGTGAACAGCGAATTATCAAGGTATGAAAAGATCCAATATTATGATGTGATGAAGGATTCTGTGGAGAACCGATTAAAGCAGTAAAAGAGTTGCAGAATATAGTAATAAAACTTGATATTTACGCTGGTAGCACAAGAATAAAATGACTCAAAATGCTATGATTTATGTACAAAATATTTATACTTATCCAACGTTTGGATGAAAGGAGAGGGTACATATGAAAAAAATCATAGCAGTATGGTTAGGTGTTTTTGCATTACTGATTCAGTTCCCTTTATACGCTAAGGCTGAAGAGGCAACTGTTGAGTCTGCAGATGGAGAAATCGGTGAGGCAGAGGTGGAACACGATGACGGCATCAATCAGGCGAAATTAATGGAGTTTGGAGAAACGTATTCGTATGTTTTTACAAAAAGTAATGAATATTTGCGACATTATAGTAAATTTGTGTTAGAGGAACCGGGAGTTATTACTATCACGGCTACAAAACCCTGTAATGATAGGGGGTATTATCAAACTGTTGAATACGAATTATATAACGCAAAAGAAGAAACTATTTATGGCAATCTCTCATCTATGGCGGTAAACGATGAAAAAGAATATTATCAAATACGCATGGGACTTCCTGCGGGGAGGTACTATTTTTCCATGAAACCGTATGCTTGGGTGTCGTGTAATATGGAAACTAAGTATGGTATTACTTTTGAAGCCTCGGATACTTGTGAATTGGAACCAAATGAAACGAAAGAAGAGGCAACTCCGTTAACATCCGGGAAAATGTATAGAGCGTTTTTGGGACACGATGGATATGGGTTTGGCAATTATGGAAAGCATGATTATTTTAAGTTCAATGTAGTAAAGGGGCGTACATATAGGATAAAAATTGGTAATTACGACATATTTAGAGAAAATAACTCAACCATTGACTGCTTTGGAAAGGACTATTATAAGATTATATTAGACGAGAAAGATTTTTGGCAGATTGATGAGGATGGATGTGCATATGCCGATTATACAGCAACGAAGGACGAAGTTTTTTACCTTCATGTTCCTAGTTCTGGCGTTGCACAGTTCGAATACTTAATCGGCTATGTTGATCTTGAACAGGAAGCTTTGGAGAAAATCGGCGAATTCGTAACCCGATTATACGAAGTTTGCTTAGGACGTACGCCGGATGAGGCCGGTAAGACGCAGTGGTCAACAATGCTTTATAATGAAGAAATCTCAGGTATTGATGCTGCGTATGGTTTTATTTTCAGTACCGAGTTTAAAACAAAGAATCTTTGTAACCAAGATTATGTGGAGCAATTGTATCGTGCCTTTATGGGACGAGCATCGGATCCACAGGGTAAGGCGCTTTGGGTTGATTTGCTGAATAATGGTATGAAGCGCGAAGAAGTCTTTATCGGATTTGCAGGAAGTGACGAATTTAAAACAATTTGTCAAGAGTATGGTATCGCCTGTGGTTCGGCACCGGCAGTGCCTGAATTCGGTACAGTTCCTACCGGTCCTTGCTCTATTTGTGGTGAAGAAAACGGAATTGCGGAGTTTGTAAAAAGAATGTACTCTATTTGTTTAGGACGTGAACCAGAATTGGATGGTTTGGAAGCATGGTGCTCCGCACTTCATCAGCATACTGAAACCGGTCGAAGTGTAGCATACGGATTCATATTCAGTGATGAATTTGTGAATAAGAAACATAGTGATGTTGCTTACGTAGAACATTTGTACAGAGCATTCTTGGGAAGAGAGGCCGATGCAAACGGTAAGGAATTCTGGGTTGGTGAATTGAAGCAGGGCAAGACACGTTTGGAAATTTTTGATGGTTTTGTGGGTAGTCAGGAATTTACAGATATCTGCGCCGGCTATGGTATTTTGAGAGATTGATAAAGGATTAATAGGGGCTGTTGCTAAATGCATGAGCAATCATGTACGAGGCAGCAGCCTTTTTATGTTTTTTTTATATTACAAAAAGGGGAAATGTGTTATAATTAATAATTATTGATTCCAAGTGACGGAGAATTTGTATGAATCAAACGAGTATGAGCAAAAAGAAAAAGTGGATAGTAACAGCCTTGAGTGCGGTAATCATTGCATTGCTGGCGGGATGGATGGCTGTTCATGATTTTCCCATGAAGTTGGAATATATGGCGCAGTCCGGGTTGTATCAGAATCCGGGAATGATTCCGGATGATATCAAAATCATTGCCATTGATGAGGAAACCCTGGTTGATTTGGGTCCCTATTCCAATTGGGACAGAAGTTATTTTGCTGAACTAATCAGTTTGTTGAATGCGGATCGTGAAAAGGCACCAAAAGTAATTGGTGTGGACGTGGTATTTAGCGGGACGGATTATTCGGAAAATGATGCTATGCTGGTAGAAGCCTGTAAGGGGGCTGATAATATTGTAATGGCTTCTGTTCTAAACCTTGATACCAGATTGTATCAGGAAAATGGAGAATATTATCGGGAACAATTTGTCTCTATGGAAGGCAAGCCTTACGAGGCATTGGCAGAAGTGGTGGAGTATGGATTCACAAATGCAATTATAGATGACGATGGTATAGTCCGAAAGTTTTATACCCGGATGAAGTATGTAATTGACGGTAAGACAGAAGTGTATGATTCTTTTTCGAATAAGATTGCAATGAAAGCAGGAGCCACCGGAGAATATTCGTCACAGGTGGAAGCCGCGCTTGTAGGAAAGCCCGGAGATTTTGAGACACACTCTATGATCGATGTATTGGAGGGAAAAGTACCGGCGGGGTATTTTGCGGATTGTATTGTATTAATAGGTGCCTATGAGGAAGGTATGCGAGATTCTTACAGAGTTTCCATTGACTATGCAAACGAAATGTACGGAGTAGATATGCAGGCCAATTATATACACTGTCTGTTAAGTGACAGACTCGTGTACCCGCTAAGCGATTTGTGGAATTTTTTGATTACATTCTTATTGGTGGGATGTCTTGCCTTTTGTATACATAATATCAGACTCCGAAACTCAATTATCTGCATGCTGGCGGGGATTGTCACCTATGTTTTGGTAGCATGGTTAATGTTTAGACTTACCTATTATAAGCTCAATATTTTGGCAGTACCGGTAGGCATTATTCTAGCCTTTTTGGTATCCGCACTCTATCGTTATGTGGATATGCAAAAGAAAAGGGTATCTGAAATGCAGGGCATGCTTTTTTCCATGGCGGAAGCTATGGCAGAAACCATTGAAGGCAGAACACCTTATAATGCAAATCATACCAAGAACGTGGCCAAGCGCTGTGTGGAAATGTTGGATTACATTAACTTGCAGAATAAGGCAAAGAGAACAGAACTGTATTTTACGAAAGCGGACAAGTACCAGCTTTATCTGGCGGCCATGCTACATGATGTGGGTAAGATGGATATACCGCTTGAGGTAATGGATAAGCCGACCAAGCTTGGAAGCAGAGAGAAAGAACTTCGTGCCAGATTGGAAAACATCGCACTTAGGATTGAAAATGACGCTTTAACCGGTCGTTTGGAAAGAGCGGAAGCGGATGTGAAACTGGACAAAATCTGCACCTTTACGGAGAGTCTGGGTGCGTTCAATTGCGGACGTCCGTTGAAGGATGAAGAGTGGGAACTTGTAAATGAGATAGCGGAGTGTATTTACGTGGATAAGGATAAACAGGAAATACCTTACCTGACAGAAGAGGAAAAAGAGGATTTGCGTATTAAGGCAGGTACCCTTTCGGAGCAGGAACGAGTTGCCATGCAGAGTCATGTTACATTTACGGACAAAATACTGGCGCATATCCAGTTCGGGGAACATTTCGATAAGGTCAGAACCATGGCATCCAATCATCATGAGTTGTTGAATGGTAAGGGCTATCCGAAGGGATTAGGAGAAGAAGATCTGGATGTTATGACCAGAATATTGACAATCATGGATATCTATGATTCACTTATTGCAGATGACAGACCATACAAGAAAGCGAAACCCATCAAGGTTGCTTTTGAGATTTTGGATGAGGAGGCGGCAGCAGGCAAGATTGACAAGGAATTATTGGTGTATGCCAAGGAATTGTACCTTGTGGAAGAGTAGCTGAACAGAAATAAGTAATATCAGGAGGAGTAAAATGGAAAAAAAGAAAGGGAAAAAGATAATTCTTTTAGCGTCTATCGGAGTGGTAGTAGTAGCGGCGGTTGTGATTTTGGCAATTATGTTGTCAGGTGATCACCGTGTGATTAAAGTGGAATCTTTTGAAGGCGATGTAAGTCTGGAAAGAGATTCTGATGAAAAAGACATGGTGGAGGGAATGAACCTGAAATCAAAGGATACCATTACTACGGGTGAGGATGGTCTGGTTGAACTTCTGGTGGATTCGGACAAGCATATTTTAGCCAGAGAAAATACTTGTTTCGAGATTGTTTCCAGTGGTAATGAAAAAGCCGGAAAACTGAAAATCAAACTGGAATACGGCACCTCACTTATTGAGATTGAGAATAAGTTAAATGATGATTCGACTGTGGAAGTAAAAACACCTAATGCCAGTCTCAGTGTGCGAGGCACCACATTTGAGGTAAGTTATTCGCAAGAAGATGATGTCACTACTGTGGAAGTAACTGACGGTGTGGTAGAAGTGGAATGCGGCGATGAAAAGGAGAAGGTATCTGAAGGTGAATGTGCGATTTTGACAGAAGAAAGCATTGTTGTAGAAGAGATAGAGGCTGCCATTGAGGAAGACGATGACGATGGTAATGTTACCGACGGCGAAGATGCAGGCGGTGCAGAACCGGATGACACTGACGATGGTGATGATGTTGTGGCAAGTACCGAATTGCCGGAAGGCGCTTTGGACTATAGCGATGACGTGGCGTTTGAAGTGGGAGATTTAGAGGGCAACTTTGGCTACGGTGTTTTTGTAAAGAGTTTGGCTGAGTGGGAGCATGAGACTACGCCTATAAATGGTCTTACTGTTAACGAACTGGTACGTGAGGATGTGAGAATTCGTTATTGGATAGAAACAGCAGAAGAAATCAACGATAATTTTGATTACCTGGCGGAAGAAGATTATCTGATGAGTTTGGATTACCTTAAAAACGACGATGGCGATACGATTATCACTGCTATTGATGGAGCAGTGAATGAAGATGGCTCACTTTTTGTCTCCTATCGCTATTGCAAGCCTCTCGGAGATGATTTGTATGTGACACTGAACGTTTTTTCGCTGGAAGATACAAAGATTGTAGGCAGCATGGATATTCAGGAGTTTTTGCCATTGACAGAGGATTGCTATTATATCATCGGGGAGCCGGAAGAGGTGAAGCCGGTGGGTGAAGTTGTATTGCCGGAGACACCTATTTTCCCATTGGAAGATGTAGAACCCGATAGACTGATTTCAGCTGAAGAAGTGCCTGCTTTGTTCAAGGGTGAAGTGACCTTTGAAGAATTGGAGTATGTGACCAAAATAGGAGATTACACACGCATGAAACAGAATCATAGACCGATTCAAAATGCGTTAGCAATCATGTGTTATGAACCGGAGGTAGAAGGTGTATACAGTCCTATAGAGGGAACGGAGCACTCCTATGATGCAAATCATTTGAATAGAATTTTCTCAGTAATGACAAGCGATTGGATTCTTGATGAGTTTCTTCCGGAGGGTGCTACTTGCCCTTGGCCGGAAAATATATTAACACTTGTGCCGGCTACAGGACCTCAGGAGGATAAAATTTTCACACGAATCATCAGAATTTATTATGGCGAAGAAAATGAAATTCGTGTAGATTTTAATTTTAGACAAAATTATAATGCGGAAGGTACAAGCTATCGTGAAGGTACTACTTGTATGTTCTTCGCGCTTGATGAGGAAACAGGTAAGTACAGATGGAGTTATCTTATGGAGTATGATAGTCGTGAAGTAAATGTTGAATAGAAAAGGAGAGATTTTATGGAAAACATAAATTTTTGCACAAACCCAATTATTAAGGATATTTACACAGCAGACCCGGCACCTATGGTGTATGGGGATACCTTGTATCTTTATGTAACACATGATGAGGATGAACTTATCAATGATTTCTACACTATGATTGATTGGAGATGCTATTCTACCAAGGACATGGTGAATTGGACGGCCCATGGCAAAATTTTCTCGCTGGATGATATTGAATGGGCGGATGACAGAGCTTGGGCACCTCAGGCAGTGGAGCGCAACGGCAAGTTCTATTTGTACTGTCCCGTACATAAAACAAATGGCGGTATGGCTATCGCAGTAGGTGTTTCAGACAGTCCGACAGGACCGTTCAAGGATTTGGGATATCCTCTGGTAGATGAGGGCGACTGGAATGACATCGACCCTACCGTATTTATCGATGATGATGGTCAGGCATATCTTTACTTCGGTAATCCGGAGCTTCGTTATGTGCTTTTGAATGAGGACATGATTTCCTACAATCAGGAAGTGGGCGTTGTAAAGATTCCCATGACGGAAGAGTCCTTCGCAAAGGGTAGCCATATGACCGGTACCACTTATGGAGAAGGTCCTTGGTTCTACAAGAGAAACGGTCTTTACTACATGGTTTATGCTGCATTTGGCGAGGGCAAGAAGGATGAACATCTGGCATATTCTACATCCACCTCACCTACCGGTCCTTGGGTGTACGGCGGCGTTCTCATGACCGAAGAGGGCGGCGTATTCACCAACCATCCGGGCGTAACAGACTTCAAGGGACATTCTTATCTGTTCTACCATACCGGGGAACTCCCGGGCGGCAGCCTGTTCCACAGAAGCGTATGTGTGGCAGAGTTTAGTTATAATGAAGATGGAAGTATCAGTACGATTCCCAAGTGCGATGGTGTGCGGGGGATATAGTTGACAAAATAGAAATAATATGATAAAGTTTGTATAAATAAAGGTGCTACCGTACAGCAACGGTTCGCCTTGGTTATGAGTTACATCAAAAAAGCAACCTAACTTTTGGCGGAGTCGCGGTTGCTTTTTTGTTGTTTATGTTTCTTTGCGGTTTGTATGATACTGCATAGAGTAACGATGATGCTGATAATCGTTACAACAATGCTTACAATTCCAACTATTGTTTCCAACATCTTTAGTCCTTTGCTCTTATTTTCCATTAACATCCCCTCCTAAGATAAGGAAGTTCTCAGAATGTACTCATTCCGGCGAAAGGCGAACCGCTTACCGTTTTGGTAGCACCACAGGTATATTATAGCACAACTAAAATACTATTACAATACAAAACAAATTATAAATATCGACCAATAAACACATTTATGATGATAATAATAGAGTACGCGAAAAAAATATTTCCTGTTTTGCGGAAGAGTTTTTTGTGCGTTGTATAACACATTGCGTCTAATTAATTATAAAAAAAAAATTGCAAAAAACTCTTTACCTGGCCCCAAGGAACATGATATTTGTATAAAAAAGGAGGCACCAAATATGAAATATACAGTGAAATGGGTAAAAGATAATTTGGGGATCACCAAAAAGATGATACGTATTTATGAGGAAGGCGGAGCTTTGCCAAAAGACATGGGAAGGAATCCTATAAATAACTACAGGGAATACAGTGCAGAAGATATTTATAAAGTATGGAGTGTAAAATTGCTGCGAGGACTGGGATACACAGTAGAAGAGATTGCTAATATAGTGAAGAATCCCAAGACTGATTTCTATGAGGTGATTTCTCGTAAGGTGATTGGGTTAGAGAAAGAATATGAGGATAAAAAGAAACTTTATGAATTTGCCAAAACAATCAAATTGACGGGGAGCGTACCATCTCCGCGTTGGATGGGGCAAATGAAGTATGATGACTTTATAGAATATGCGAAAGAACACTGGAATTTCTATTTGGATGAGAGGGGGACTTTAACCGCAGATGTGGTTGAACGAATTGCGGATAAAGCTGTCCAAGACTGGACCTTAGAAGATTACAAAAGTCTTGATAATTTGGCAGCTACTTATGGTGAAGAAGATGTGACTCATCAATACAATATAAATGCATATTATCGATTGCTTGTAGAGTTGAAAGAACTGGAGCCTTCAAACGAAGCAGTGCAGAAAGTAGTTAAGTTGCTTTATGAGTATCAATTAAATAATATTGCCGGGGAGGAGGGAAGAAAGAGAATGACGCCTTCTATTTATGCCCGGAGAACGGCACCATTGTTTCTTGATGGAGATATTGCTAAGGTGCAAGAAATGATTTGGGGAAAAGAAGGTTGTCTTTTCATAGCCAAAGCGATTGCTATCTTTGGAGGGGAGGAAGTCATATGAAAGAAAAAGAAATCCGAACGCCACAGTTTAATTTACTTCTATGTAAGATGATTATGACGGAAGAAAGAGAACTGGTTTTGGAATTGAAAAACGGTAAGCGAGTAGAACAATTGCCATTGGAGGCACTTCTTGCAGAAATTAATGACTTTATGCGAGGAGATAAATTACATATTATGGTAGAATAACTTGGACGAGCTAGTCTGTATTATACAAGAATAAGCCGGAGTTAATACATCAATGAAAGATTGGGTATTAACTCCGGCTTTTTTTAGAATAGGAGGAATCAAATATGAAAAAATCATGGAACAGAAGTTGGGCAACGGCATCGCAGTGGGGGAGAAACGTTCACGTTTCGGGACAAGTAATTGAAAGTTATTTGACGGAGCTTGGGTATTTGGACAAGTTGGATGGGACGCCTACGGAATTGGGAGAGTCCATAGTAAATGGGAGCGTAAGATGGGAATGCGGAGGTTGCTTTGGGACAATGATACTTTTTGGAATGTGGTTAAGCATCGTGCCAGACAGGCAGAAGTCCGTGAGAAATGTCCTTCATGTGGTGCCTATTTGGACGAGGATGAAAAACATGATTTTATGGCATCGATTTATGTTTGCAATGGATGCGGAAGTATCTGCACAGACCGAGTGGTGGAAGTGAAATATGACCGCTAATCTCTCATGCCACCTGCCTTTGTAAGAAGGCGGGTGGTGCCTAGGGATGGGAACCATTTTGTAATTCGCGAAAAAAAACATTTCCTGTTATGTCGGAGGTGTTTTGGAGACGATAGCAACGATTCAGAGCCACATTCACACCATATAGATTTATGAAAATAGGCCTTTACGTGCAAGCACGACAGTCCTATTTCATAAATCTGCATGGCTCTGAGCGGCTGGAAAAAAATGGTTGACTGCACGTTGCGTGCAATTTTAGGCTAAAAGATGGGAGGTAGAGATGTGAGTGAGATGACATTACGCCAGGTTTGTGATGCAGTGGAGGTATCCAGGCGGGCGATTCAGGGATATGAAAAAGCGGAATTGGTTTCGGCATCTTCCAGAAATGAGCGAGGACATTTGTTGTATGACGACAAGTCGCAGGAACGGATACGGCAGATTAAGTTGTTTCAGGAGCTGGGCTTTTCGGTAAGAGAAATCAAGGAAATCATTGATGCACCGAAGGAGGTGCTGCGGGCGCAGTTGGAGCAGAAGATTGGTGCGCTCAAAGAAAAAGGTGAACATATAGAAGTTTTGATTGTCAAGGCGAATGAGTTGATAGCGTCGCTTTGACGGTGTAAAAGGCGGATGAGAAGCACTTCCGACAAAGTGTTTGGATAGGAGGATGAAAGAGATGAAGGAAACAAAGAAATGGTTAAGTCCGAGATTAATTACCGTGTTGGGAGCTCTTTTGCTTCTGTTAATGATGATTTTACCGTTTGCATCGGCGGAAAAGGAGTATAAGGAACGTTTAAAGAAATATGCGGACAAGTATTATGTCAAAGAAATCGAGATGACAAATGGGGAAGCGGTAAATTTGTCTTTGGTTGAATTTATGAGGGTGTATATTCATATCGCCGGAGAAGAAGGGACAGATAGCACAAGCGGTCAGATTGGCATTCTTTGTGTTGTGTTGATTTCTATGTATGGGGTATTTGCGTTACTTACATTAGTGATGGCATTGCGCCGTAAGCCCATAGGAACGATTTTATTTAATTTGCTGACGATGGGCGTTTTGTGGCTGATACAATTTGATTTTAGGGATCGGCGAATGATACCAAGTAACAGATATCATGGAGGAATTGCTTATTATTTGGCATATGTAGTAGGTGTGGCAATTATTGTCGGTGCTGTGTGGATGTTTGTTGAGAAGCGCAAGGCGAAGAAAGCTATGAAGGAAAACCAGGGAGAAGCGGTGTAGAGTATATATTAAGAAGATTAATTCAGGAGGTACTTATGAAAAAAGTAATAGTATATTTGATGGTTTTATGTATGATGCTAGCCGGTATGGCATGCGGAAGCAAGGAAGAGCCTGCATCAAAGGACGAGAAGGTGACAGGAGAAAACGATAATAATAACGATGATTCTCAAGTTGATGAAGAGTCGGAGGAAGATGACGAAGAAAAGCTGGAGAACATGGAGGATAATTCGACAGTCGATTCAGAAGAACCAGAGGAAACAAAGGCGCCGGAGGCAACCGGCGAATCGGACAGTCTTGATAAGCTGGAAGAGGCAGTTATGGCTGATGTAGAAGCCACCATAGCATCTCTGAACGAGCAGTATGAGGAGTTGATAAGTGATATTGATACATATGAAAAGTATTTGGAAAATACGGAGACGGTGGAAGCGTTCTATGAAATGGTTTTGGATGAAACAACAGCACTGTGTATTCGTATGCGAGAGTATAGTGTGGACATTGCGAAGGAAATCATAGCCTCAGGCAAATCTTTTGATGATATGTATGATGATCTGGAGTTAATATACGACTGTATTTACGATGATGCAGGAGATGAAATCTATGATGCGACTTATGATGGTATTTTAAATGATATGTATGATGATTACTATGATGGAATTCTGGACGATGCATACGACAATGCAGAGTATAGCGAATGGTCAGAGGCACGTTCAAATGAATATAAATGGTGGTCGGATTGTCGCTCAGATGTATATGAAGAGTGGTCAGATTGTAGGTCTGAAGTATATGATTTTTGGTCTGATTTAAGAAGCGAAATTTATAAAGACGACGTGGAAAATGCCCTTGAAGAGGTTGCAGACTTCGTAGAGGATATTGAAAAGTTAAAGAAGTAAGATGGCGAAAGCGCTTCCTGCACGACAGGAAGTGCTTTTTGTATGGAACCACTTGCACGTTACGTGCAGGCAAATTTCTAAAAATTCCATTGCAAACCACGTATATCAATGATATAATTCTGTTATCTTAAATAATTTGTTTTAGAAACATGGTATTGCGCGTGCGGTCGCACATTCCGGCAAGTCTGCCATTTTACTCTAAAGAACAATATGGCGGATTTTTTGTCCCGATATGAATTCGCCGGAACAGGAGGATTTATACACATTTATTTTGTGTTGCAATATAAATGTAAAAGCATTGTATGACAAAGATAATAAAGAATGAAAAAAAGCAGGATGTCGTATTAGTGGATGAAATTTTTTTTAAAGGAAAACGCAAAATTGATTGGAAAGAGGTTGAGAAGTATTTAAAAAGCTATATTGGGAAAAAGTTTTTGGCTAATGAGTTAGAAGAGTTGGTATATATAGGTACAGAGTATGGATGGTATAGATGCACAGTTAGATTTGCAATTCCTACTTGTGACGAACATAATCGTATGGTGGGTAGAAATTATTACCAAGGACGAATGCTTATCAGGCATGATGCAAACGGGAAAAAATATTTATACGATATCGTAGATATAAAAAAAGAAACGTAGCACACCGCTTGAGCATAGGCTGTACGGGAAAAACCACATTTCTTTATACTGATAATATCATATATTGCAATTAATGTCAATAAATGTTGATGAATTCGAAAAAAGAATGCTTACAACCAATTAGTGTGATATAATATATGCGAATACGATGAGTCAGGCGACTGCGACGCAGACATATGACGAGTATATGCTAACATACAACCTTCGCGGAGGAAGTAATGAATGAAAATTAAATGTGATTATTGTGGCAGCATGATAGAGGAACAGAATGATGTTTGTCCCAACTGTGGTGCTACATTGGATGGGGTAAACCGCTTTGCGGGAGGACAACCCCGGACTATAGAAGAATTGCAGCAGTGGTACATATCGCGGAAGCTTCCGCCGGAGGAAGTGACCAGATTTTTTATAGGCAAGGATATTAGAGAACCTCGTGCATTTGGTATCTATCAAGATGCGGCGGGTGATTTTGTGGTATACAAAAATAAGGCAAACGGACAGAGGGCAGTTCGTTATCAGGGGGCAGATGAGTCTTACGCAGTTAACGAGCTGTATCAGAAACTAAAAGGCGAGATAGCGGCGAGAAAGAGCCAAAGTGCCACGCGCAGATATTATGAGAATACATCCGGGACAAGTCATAGCAATACGGCAAAAACCAAGAACGTGATGACAGGTATTTGGGGTGTTATTCTTTTAGGTATTATTACTATGAGTATTTCCATGGGGCTCAAATCCGGTGGTCTGTCCAGAGGTTATTATCAGTATGGAGGAGATACCTATTATTACCAAAGTTCATCCTGGTACTTTTATGATGAGGTGGATGATAGCTGGAGTTATTTAGATGATAGCGAAGTGCCGGAGGATTTGTCTTCAAGTAAAGGAGAGTATAGGAGTACTTATAACCATAACGGACAACGGTT
Organism: Acetatifactor sp.; assembly: GCA_045590095.1. GTDB lineage: Bacteria > Bacillota > Clostridia > Lachnospirales > Lachnospiraceae > Acetatifactor. Next base: position 33,193 of record JAZNQI010000053.1, read on the forward strand.
TGAGGATAGTATTTGGTACATTGAAGAGACCTACAGTGATAATGATTATGATGATTGGGATAGTGACTATGACTGGGATTCAGGAGATTCATGGGATTCCGGAGGAACGGATTGGGATTCTGATTGGTAATGTAGGAGGCTTGTATGGAAAGAGCGGAAATCATCAAGTGGAATAGTGAGTTGTTTCAACTGATTCTGAGATGTTACGCAGAAGTGACCATTATAGAAGAATTGGAACGATATAAGCTCATGACACCGGAGAGTAATAAGGGCATGATAAATGCTGCACAGGAAATTGTGGAGCAGATGGATGCGGCTATGCGTTGTGATTTGATAATGAATCTTTGGAAACTATATTATGACCCAAATAAGAATTCGCGTACATTGTTTTGCTATCGGGCAGCTATAAGGAAGTTTCTTCGTGAAAATATAATTTTTGTTGTTATAAAGAAGCGTATGAGAAAATCCTGGGTAGTGGAGCTGGGAGATGATATTTGCTATTTGAGGGAGCGTTATTTGACACAATTATGTGCGCCGGAGGATATGGATCATTTGTTTTTGCAGAAGGTAAAGACGTTACTTGATCTGGTACGGGAGCAGTTTAATGAGACCTGTCGTTCGGAGATTGATGAAGCCCTGATTCCGGTCAGTAAGGCGATGCTTAAGAAGCAACAGTTTACAACTACATTAGGGTTAAGCTGGATGTTGGAAAATAGTAAAGTGAGAAGGGCAGAAGAGGAGTGAGTATATAATGAGTGAAGCAAAAAATAAAAGAATAAAAAAATTAAAAAAGAAACGTATATGGCCCTCCATAGTAGGATTGATTTTTTTGTCCATTTTACTTACGGTGTTAATGATTTTTGTACTGGGGCTTCTGGGGTTTGAGGTAATAAAGAATAAAGTGATTTCGGCTGTTGATAATATTTATGAAGTGACCAATCTTTTTGAACAGGTAGAAACTGCAGAAAATATTACAGAGATTGAAGACAAATTAATGTTCTATATTGAAGTGGAAACAGACGTAGAGGACATAGCGGTATCAGATGGTAAAGGTACTATGATTTGGTCAAGCGGCAATAATCAACCAGCCACAGAGTCTCCTAAATTAATAATCGAGGATGATATTAATTTGATTATTGAAGAAGACCCGAATAATATTTTGGTAATTAAGGGAGATAATTTAGAGATTAATAAAAAGGCTGATTTCACAGTTGATATTGCGGAGATTTTTAACCTTAGCAGTTTTGTTAAGTCTTCAAGTACTGCTTTAGCACAAATGAAGATATGGGTTGAAGTGCCCACAAATATAGGTAATGTTTATGTTCTGAAAAACCTTAAGTTGTATAATTCTGATATGTTTGTGCTTGTAGTGTGCAGCATACTGATGGCATCAATTATTGTCATTTTTATGGTGTATTATCTGATTTCAATAATCAGTTTATTTATAAATACACGCAAAACTTCTAAGATTATTTATACGGATATGGTTACCGGTGGTAATAACTGGTTGTACTTTGAAAAGAAGGGCAATTCTTTATTGAAAAAAGGAATGCGAAAAGAGACAAAATATGCAGTAATTCATTTAAAGATGAGAAAGTACAGAAGTTACTGCACTTGTTTTGGGGTTAAAGAAGGAGAAACACTGATAGAGAAGTGTTATGCCCTATTGAAGACGAAAATTCGACGTAAGGAACTTATGGTGCACCGCGAGAATGCTCAATTTGCACTGCTTCTTATTTATGAGACCAGGGAGCAGCTGGTAGCACGTATAGAGGACCTGGAAATAGCATTAAATGCAGTATCCCCCAATATTAAGTTGTATTTTGGCGTGGGTGTATATTTGACAGAAAATGGCGACAAGGATATGGAACAGCTTTACAATAATTCACTGCTTGCCTGTGATATGTTGGGAGATGAGTCTGAAAATAAAATTGCGTTCTTTGATGTGGAGATGAATAATCAGAGAATTTGGGAACGTAAGGTGGAAGATGATTTGGATCGTGCTTTAACAAATAAGGAGTTCCAGGTGTATTTGCAACCGAAGATTCAAACTACGAAAGAGGTTCTGGCAGGTGCGGAGGCATTGGTACGTTGGATTCATCCTCAAGACGGTTTTATTCCGCCGAATAAGTTCATTCCCATTTTAGAGAAGAACGGATTCATTACAAGATTGGATGATTATATGATAGAAGAAGTGGCTTCTCTTCAGGCACAGTGGATTGCCCGGGGACGTAAGATTGTACCGATTTCCGTTAATGTTTCCAGAGCGCATTTTACAAGAAGTGATTTGGCGCAGCATATCTGTGCTATTGTAGATAAATATAATGTTCCACATGATGTAATTGAATTAGAGCTTACGGAAAGTGCATTCTTTGATGACAAGAAACTTTTGCTGGATACGGTTAAGCAGTTAAGAGCTTATGGGTTCAGCGTATCAATGGATGATTTCGGAGCGGGTTATTCTTCATTGAATTCACTGAAAGAGATGCAGATTGATGTGCTGAAAATCGACGCGGATTTCTTCCGCGGAGCGGATGTGGAAGAACGCGGATTGCTTATTGTTTCGGAAGTAATTGACCTTGCCAAGAAGTTGAATATGAAGATTGTGGCAGAGGGTATTGAAAGTAGAGAGCAGGTAGACTTTTTGACGGCGCAGGAGTGTGATTTGATTCAGGGCTATTTCTTCGCGAAACCCATGCCGGTAGCGGAGTTCGTTGAAAAATATAAGGATACTAATATGAACAATGAGTAAGTACAAAAGGGAGGATATTTTTATGAAGAAGAAAACCTGGTTTTATGTGGCAATTTCTTGTGTGGCAATTAGTATTTTGTCATTATTTACGTCCATTGTTTCCTACACGACTTATGTAGGTATTTATGGTGGGGGGATAAGAAAGACCTCTTATTCTATCATTGACTTGATTTTTAAAACAGAATTTCGTAAGGAAGTATTGGCGCAGTATACCGGTCCGGTATTGTGGAAAATGGGCGGTGCTACAGTAAGTATTTTGGCAATTGTAGCAGTTGGCGCAATTTTATGTGCAATTATTGGACTGATTACACTTCGAAAACAGCGCCCCAATCGATGGAATTTCGTTATGACATTTATAGGAGTGATAGGAACAACATTTCCTTCCTTTCTTGTTATCTTGGCAGTTGTTTTGTCAAAGAATTATTTTGTTGGAACGGTTTCTTGCGGTCTTTCTCCGATTATTACACCGATTGCTATGGTAATATGTATGTTTGCTGTTCTACGAAGAAAGAATGCTGTTGCAGAACAGGCGCGTAGAGAAGCTGAGGCGGCGGGACTTATCTGGAAAGCCGGCGATTTATAAGATATCGAGGAGGAGAAGACAAATGCGAAATAGAAAATGTTTGAGGTTTTTGTTAATGTGTATGTTTCTGGTGCTTGGATTTTGCGCCTGCAGTGTAGTGAAGGACGATGACAGAGATGATATAAGGGATAAGAAAAATCGCAAAGAAAAGGATGTAGAGTATAGTGATAATATTTTACTTTCTATAAATTACGGAGCCGCCGGCTTCGGAACCATAGCGGATTGCACAGATGCGGAGATGTATGTGTATACGAACGGAACTTTTCGTGTGTCCATGAATATTAATGGTGTGGAGCGGGAATTGGGTGTGTTTCATTTGTCGGATGAAGATTTTGAAGCGATTCAAGAGCTTGCAGACAGGGACGAAATATATGATTTAAAGGTAAAAGAAAATCTGGATGTTTGTGACGGAAGCTCTACGCATATCATTTTGTATGATGAAGATGATGAGCAACTGATTTATAAAGGCGGATATATGCCGGAGGGTAAGCAGTTTTGGGAGATTTATAGCGGCATTAGAGAGCGATTGGTAAAGTATGGTGTAGACCGTTTGGTAGAGGATGGTCGTTATAGGATTGATTTTTATGCTGGGGGCGGAATTATTGATTTAGAGGCTTTTGAGCAAGAGAATGAAGAGTTACTTAATACCTGGGTGATACATACAGCTTGTTGCTTTACTCAAAATTTTGGGGACATTAGTGATTCCAGTTATTGGGATATATGTAATGTGTTGCAGGCAATGTATACATTGAATGGCGGAATCTGTACGCAGGAAATGTCCATTCCCATGGATGAGGTAATGTATTTGTTTGAAACCTACACATACGGGTATGGATATACGGAAGAAAATATAAAGGCCAAATTAGATAACTGTGAATATGGCAGATATAATGCGGCAACGGATTCTATTGATTTTTACGCGGAGATTTCAGCTATTTTCGGTGATTCTGAGTATGAGTACAGTTATTTATCCAATGGATATGTAATTATGAAGGTGTACTGGACGAACAGCGATTGGGGCGATTTTACCCAAAGCTTTGTATTTACTAATGAGAGCACTCCCAGATTGGTAGAATACGAGTTGACCAAATAAATGTGAAACAAGAAGGGGTTATAGAATGAAACTGATTCATTGTGCGGATTTGCATTTGGATGCAAAAATGAATGCGAACTTGGATAAAGATAATGCTAAAATCAGACGCGGAGAGATTTTGCACACTTTTGAACGTATGGTAGAATATGCGATAAGAAACGAAGTAGAGGCGATTCTGATTGCAGGAGATATGTTTGATACAAAGAATATTTCTGCAACCACCAGAAATGCTGTGTTACATTCCATAACAAGTCATCCTCGGATTCGATTTTATTATCTGAGGGGCAATCACGATAACGACAATTTCTTGTCCGGATTGGAGAAGGTACCGGATAATTTACTGATGTTTGGAACCCGGTGGATCACTTATGAAGAGGCAGAGGGACAAGTGACAATTTCCGGATTGGAGCTGTCTGCAGAAAATGTGGGGGCGGCACATGTATCATTGGTGCCGGATGCAAGGAAGTTTAATATTGTTATGTTACATGGACAGGAAGCCGACAGTGAGTCGAAAGACAAGGCTGAGATTGTTCCCATAAAGGCGTTTCGCAATAAGGGAATTGACTATTTGGCGCTTGGTCATATTCATGGATATAAAAAGGCGCAGCTGGATGCCAGAGGAATATATTGTTACCCGGGGTGTTTGGAAGGACGAGGTTTTGATGAGTGCGGTGAGCATGGATTCGTAGTACTTGATGTGGACGAAGAAAGCGGCAAGTTTACACATACCTTTGTACCTTTTGCATGTCGTAGGATGTATGCAGTTGAAGTGGATGTGACGGATTGTAATACCACGGCACAGATGATGGAAAAGACAAAATCCTCATTAAAGGAACTGGGCTGTGAGCCAACTGCAATGGTAAAGATTATTCTGGTGGGAACAGTGGATGTGGAATGCGAAAAGGACACTGCATATTTCCGGGCAGGATTTCAAACGGAATATTTTTATGTGAAAGTGTATGATAAGACCAAATTAAAAGTAGACGTGGAAGATTATTTGTTGGATACATCCTTGAAGGGGGAATACGTACGTCAGGTAATGCGTGATTCCGGTTTGTCTGAGGAGGATAAAAAAATCATTATACGCTATGGTTTGCAGGCAATTGCCGGGGAGGAGGTTCAGTAAGAATGAAGATACTTTCTTGTCATATTGAGAATTTTGGAAAACTTCAAGATTGTACCTTGGATTTCACGGACGGCCTTAATACTTTTTGCGCTGAAAACGGCTGGGGAAAAAGTACTTTTGCGGCATTTGTCAGAGCCATGTTTTATGGCTTGGAAGGTGAACGTAAGAAAAGCATAGAAGAGAATGAACGAAAACGTTACAAGCCTTGGCAGGGCGGTGTTTTTGGCGGACAATTAGTATTTGAGACGGAGGGAAAAGTCTATCAGGTCTCACGTATATTTGGAAGTAAGGATGCGGATGATGAATTTGAACTCCGGGATGCAAAGACCAATTTGATTTCTAGAGATTACAGCAATAAGATTGGGGAAGAATTGTTTAAAATCAATCGTGAATCTTTTATGCGGACGATTTTTATGGGACAAAATGATTTCGCAACCAATGCTACGGATGATATTAACGCAAAAATCGGCAATCTAACCGATAATTCAAATGATTTGAGTAATTTTGATAAGGCTCATGCCAGACTGACGGAATTGTTGAACAGAATGACACCGAGACGTTCTACCGGCTCTTTGAGTAAGCGCAAGGAGGAAATTGCCGCACTGGAACGTGTGGTGAAAGACGGAAGCGGCATTACGGACAGTATAAGCAGATATCAGAATATGCTTGAACAGGAAGAAAAGCTTTATGAATCCCTGCGGGAAGATATGAACCGAACGGGTGAGTTACAGACGAAAGTGTCTAAGCTGCAAACAATTGTTGCCCGGAAAGAAGAGTGGAAACGTTTGCAGGAGAATGTGAGCGGAAAGGAAGCCTTGGTCAATGAAGTGAAGATGGTATTTCCGGGAGAAGTGCCGGATGCAGACGTATTGAAGGGCATGCAGGAAGATTGTTCCAATATGGACCGTGCGGCAGAAAGAATGTATTCTTTCGAGCTGTCGGGAGATGAAAAAGAGGAGTTTGATGATTTGAAGCTTGTATTCGGCGGCGGAGTGCCGACGAATGAAGAAATCGAGCAAAAGATTTCCAAAGCAGGAAAACTCAGAAAAGTCAGCCAACAATTCAGTGAAGAAAAAATGAGCGAGGAAGAAACTGAGCGTTTGGAAGAATTAGACGCCTACTATGCGGAAGATAATGGTAATGTTCACACCTACGTGGGCAAGTGGAGTACCAGAATGGCAAAGAAGGCCGCATTACCTTCCAGCCGGATGGCACTTGCTTCTTTGCAGGCTACGGAAGAAAGTGCACAAAAGTCAAAGCCAAAGTGGTGGATTGTTTTGTTGGTGCTGGGTGTGATTCTGTTGATATGCGGGGCGGTAATGCTTCTGAACGGGGAGCAGGTCGAAAACGTAGAACAGCAGATTGAGGCACAGGTACAAACACAGGCTACAGTACAGGTGCAGACACAAGCTACAGCACAGGCGGCTGATACTAACTATGGATGGATATTGGGCGGTGTAGGCATAGTGCTCTTTGTTCTGTCACTTTTGAGGAGAGGAAAATCAGGAAAAGCAGACCGGTTGGAGCCCTCGCCACAGTTACGGGCTATGATGCAATCCCTGGAGTCGGAAGAAAATTATATTGAAGAAGTGGACCGGGAAGTGGAGGCCTACTTGGCGGCTCATGGACGGGAGTATGAAGAATACAGTGTACAAGCGGTATTGCAGGAATTGGCAGCGGAAACTCTTGAGTATGCAAACTTAACGAAGAAAGCAAAACGGGCAGCGGAAAGCACAGCAGGAGAAGAGATTGTTGCTTTGCAGGAGGAGTTATCGGCTTTTCTGAGAAAGTTCCATATTGTTGCAGGTGAATTTACCTTTTTGGATGAACTGTATACCTTGAAAAATAAGGCGGAACGATTCCGGACATTGAAAGAGAAGCAAGAAAATTTCAACAAAGCAGAAGGCATATACTTGCCACTTCGCAAGGGAATTCGTGAATTTCTGCAAAAGTACGGCTATGCGATGGAAGGTGAAACCAGAGCGCAATTGCAATCCATTAGTGAGCGTGTGGATGCTTATAGAGTGGCTTTGGGAAATTTGGCAGAAACGCGGAGACAGTTGAAAGAATTTGAAGCGCAGACGGATGTGACCATGCTTGAAATTACGGGAGTGGAGCAGAATCTTCCCTCTTTGGAAGAGATAAATGAGAGGATTCTTCTGCTTACGGAGGATATGGAAAAGGTACACAGTACCATTCTCGGATATAATAAAACTCTGGACGGTTTGCAGGAACAATACGAAGAATGGGATGAGAATCGTCTGCGGTTGGAACAATTGCGACAGATACAGACGGAAGAAACAGAGAAGTACAATTACATAATGCAGGCGCGTATCAAGCTGGAATTGGCAAAGGAAACCTTAACAGCGAGGTATGCTGAACCTATTATGAGTCGTTTTGGCAGATACTTTTCTTTGATTACAAAGGATGTGGCTGATAAGTTTCACATGGATGCCAATACCAATGTTACAGTGGACGAATTAGGCAAGCAGAGAGAAGTGGAAACATTAAGTACCGGCTATAAGGATTTGATCAGTATATGCTTACGAGTGGCATTGGTGGATGTTATGTATGAGGGAGAAGTGCCGACTCTCATTATGGATGATCCTTTTGTGAATCTGGATGATGCCAAATTAGAAGCAGGACAGGCCTTTTTGGAGGAGATTTCAAATAAGTATCAGGTAATCTATTTTACCTGTACAAATGCAAGAAATTATTGCAGATAGTTTTTACAAAAACAGTTAAGTATGATATAATATATATAACATTTTGACAGTCAAGGGGGGTTACATTATGGAGCAACAAATTTTTACAAATGAAGTAATTTTATCTTGGTTACAGTATTACGCAAAGAATACGACTTTGGATTTGGAACATGTTAAAATGATTGACATTACCAAAAAGAATAAGAATATTATTCCTACCGTGGAAGCACACAAGACGACCCTGGTATTTACCAATGCGGGTATCGATGATATTTTCTATCGTCTTTGGAACGCAGGGCTTGGTGAGTGCGAAGTTTGGTACAATGAAGGTTCTGAACCTACAGGAGAGATTTTGCATCAGCAGGTAAAGGACATGATTGACCGCGGTATTAATGCATCAGCAGGTATGTTGATTATTAATCCAAATGCCCGTAATACTGCGAAGATTGGTTTGAGCAATGAAAGATTTCAGCGCGGTTCCATTCAGTATGTGGGGAGTGAGATTCGAGCTATCATTCTCAACAAAATGATGGTGGATCCCCAGGATGATATTTGTGTTATCGGCGGAGAGAGTATTGCTATTGAAGCTGCACTGATGGCACCGGAAGGCTCTGTGATCGCGGTGGAATACAGCAGTCGTGACCGTGCTACCTTAGAGGATAATGTAGTACATTTCGACTTACATAACATTAAAATCATTGACCATATTGATGAGGAAAGTATGAAGGACTGTCCAGTACCTTCTTTGGTGTTTTTGGTGGCATCTGCCAGCACGGAACAGGAGCTTTCTTATCTGGTGAACTTAAATCCTAACATCAACGTAGTAATCTATACTTTGGATTTTAAGGTAGCAGCCAATATTTCCAATACATTACAGGAACTCGGACTGACTGATATTGATACTATCCAGATTGCTATTTCTAAGCTGGGAAGCAATAACACCTTCAAGCAGGAACCGGCACCTTGGATTATTACTGCAAAGACACGTACGAATGGATAGAAGCAGAAGGACGTGAATGAGTGAGAGTTCCAAACAAGTTGGTAAGGAGGCAATATGTCGGCATATAGCGATGAAGTCAGGGCAAAGTTTAAAGCATATGATGATGTAAGGGATGCAGGACTTTCCACGCCGAAAGAGATTGAACGTTTCGATGACATACAGTATGGAAGCGATTCGGTTTGGCAGAAGCTGGATGTCTATCGCCGAAAAGATGCAAAGGGGCAGAATTTACCCGTAATAGTCAGCGTGCATGGCGGCGGTTGGGTATATGGAGACAAAGAACGTTATCAGTATTACTGCATGGATTTGGCTATGCGCGGATTTGCTGTGGTGAATTTTACGTATCGCCTTGCACCGGAACATAAATTCCCGGCACCTTTGGAAGATACCAATTTGGTAATGCAATGGATTTTGGAACATGCCAGGGAGTACGATTTGGATGCAAAACATGTTTTTGCATTGGGAGATTCTGCAGGAGCGCATATATTGGCACAATATGCATGTATTTGTACTAACAGTCAGTATGCGGAATATTTTTCCTTTAAAGTACCTAAGGATTTTACGCTAAGGGCTGTTGCTTTGAACTGTGGTGTATACCGGATGGAGCCGGGCTCTAAGAATATGGAAGAGTATATGCCGCAAAAGGGGAGCGAGCAGGAGTTGGAACTGCTTAATGTGGAGAAATACATCACGCAGGACTATCCACCGGTGTTTTTGATGACATCTGCAGGAGATTTCTTGAAAATGCAGGCACTTATTATGGCAAAGAAATTGACAGAGTGCAATGTACCTTTTTTCTATGGTTTTTATGGAGATGCACAGAATCAGCTGGGACACGTATTTCATTGTGATATGCGCAGTGAAGACGGTAAAAAATGCAATGATGATGAGTGCATGTTTTTTAAGAGATATATATAATTACAAAAAATAGCCTTTCGATTGAGTAACCTATATGGTATTACCCGAGTCGAAAGGCTTTTTTGTTATTTCAAGAGATTGAACAGTGAATTGAGTATGCCGCCGCTTTCTTCCTGTTGTTCTTCCTTTTCTTCTTCTTTCTTTGTTTTTTTCTTCTTTTTCTTTTTGCCGGTTTCTTCCGGTTCAGTGGTTTCGTTAGAACTACCGGAATTACTTGTCAACAAACCGGTTACTAAACTTCCGACATCCACATTGTCTAATAAAGTACCCATTAATCCACCCATGCCGGATGCGGGTTTTTCTTCTTCCTGTGCCTGCTGACCGAGCAAACTCATAAGAAGAGGAGCAACACCGGAGAGAATGGAAGAGGTCTTTGCTTTAGATACACCGGTATCCTTGGCAACATCTGCAACAACATTATCTTTGCCGGAACCTAAAAGGTGACCAATGATTTTAGCACCGTCCTTCATATCCACGTTACCTAAGAATTTAGCCAAGTTGCTGGTATCATCCTTGGCATGGTCTGTAAGTGCAGTAGCAAAACTCTGAGCAGTGCCTTCATCTTTGGCCTGGTCTTTTGCACCGCTTAATAATGTGGGTAATGCCTGTGTCAATACACTGGTAACATCTTTGTCTGAAGCACCTGTAAGACCGCTCAGACCGCTGATGGAATCAGAACTTAGTAAGGAACCTGCTAATTTTTTTAAATCCATATGTATTTCTCCTATTCATTTTTTATTTTAAATGCCGATAAAATAATTATGGAACATGCGCAGGTATAAGTCAAGAAAATTGACTTTTTTTATGTAAAGACTTGCCTTATGTTCAAATAACGATATAATAAAAATAGCTGTTTTTAAATTATTAATGAGGAGGAAAATAAAATGGCAGCACCCAAGAAAAAGAAAGTAGTATCTGCTGAAAGCGGCAAAGAAGTAACAGGTAAAAAATCAAAAAAGAAAATCGTAGAAGCAGCACCTGTGGGTAATGCGGGTGGTTTACGTGCCGGCGCGGTTATTTTGTGGATTGTAGCATTAGCTTTTGAAGTATTGGCATTGTTGGCATTCTTAGGTAAGGTAAACCTGAAGTTCATGCCTACATTGTATCAGATTATTGCATTCCTTGTATTGGATTTAATCTGTGTTATTATAGGCTCTCAACTTTGGAAAAAGGCAAATCACATTAAACCGGCCAGTGAGAAGAATAAGGTGAAGTTCTGGCTATGGAACAATATGGGACTTATTGTTTGTGCCGTAGCATTTATTCCTTTTGTGGTTCTTGCATTGACTAACAAAGAAGCTGATAAAAAGACTAAGGCAATCGCAACTGTAGTTGCAGTAATTGCTTTGTTAATCGGTGGTTTGGCTAGCTATGACTGGAATCCTATTTCAAAAGAAGAGCAGCAGGCAGCGATGGAAGCAATTACCGATACTGTTTACTGGACACCTTTTGGTAAGGTATATCACACTCCTACTTGTGAAGTAGACGAAAACGGAGAAGAAATTTACTGTTCTTCTTTGAACCAGAGTGATACTTTATATAGCGGTACTGTAGAAGAAGCCATTGCAGCAGGTCGTACCCGTTTGTGTTCATTCTGTGCAAAGAGAGATGGTATTACCGGTGTAAAAACTGATGAAAAGGCTGTAGATGAAGTTGAAGAAGCTGATGAAGAAACAGAAGTTGATGAGACCGAGGAAGAATAAGCCCCAAACGGCAGAGATACATAGTTTTATAGAGTAAATTCAAGTGGCATAATGCTTTGACGTTATGCCACTTTTTCTTGTGAAAAAGCTAAAATTAGTATATGCTTAAGATAGTATGTTTTGGGAGGAAGAATAAATGATTTGTATGGATTTAAGCGGATGTTGGGATTTGTTTTTGGATGAAAAAAGGGAGTATACGAAACCACCGAAGGGAAGTGATACCATTTGCCTTCCGGATTCTGTTGCGCATGCAAGGAAGGGGAAGGCAAATAAGGTGCCGAATACTTCTTTTATGACGGAGAATTACCGGTTTGAAGGGTATGCCTGGTATACGAGAGTGATTGAAATCAGTCCGGAACAAGTAGAGAAAAATATAATATTATTTTTAGAACGTACTCGTATTTCCACTGTATTTATAGATGGAGAAGAGTTGGATACGCAGAATAGTTTGTGCGGTTTTCATAAACATGAATTGACCGGTAAGCTAACAGCCGGTTCCCATGTTTTGACGGTACGTGTGGATAACACAAATTATCCTACCAAAGGGGGACATATGACATCGCCGGATACCCAGACCAACTGGAATGGTATTTTGGGAAGAATAGAACTGCAGATTAGAGATAAGGTATATCCGGAAAATGTACAGGTTTATGCAAAGACACCGGAGGAAGTGAGGGTGACTGCCCAGATACAAGGCACGAATTCCGGTAACGCACATGTGAAGATTTGCAGGAAAAACGGGGAGTGCCTTGTGCAGGATATCTGCCAATTTAGGGAAGGAAAATTACAAACAGTTTTTACCCTGAAAGGTAAGGATTTATTGTGGGATGAGTATCATAGAAACCTTTTGGAGGTAACGGTGACATTTGGAGAAGAAAGTGAAACATCAACTTTTGGTATCAGAGACTTAAGTTATGAAGACCGTAAACTTCTGATAAATCAAAAACAGGTTTTTTGGCGTGGGAAACATGACGGATTGGTGTTCCCTTACACAGGATATGCGCCCATGACTGTGAAAGAGTGGAAAGAAGTGCTCACTACCGCTAAAGAATATGGCATTAATCATTATCGTTTTCATACCTGCTGTCCGCCGGATGCAGCATTTGCGGCTGCAGATGAGTTGGGTGTTTATATGGAACCGGAACTTCCGTTTTGGGGTACAATAGCGGCACCGGGAGAAGAACAATATAATGGTCCGGAGCAGGATTATCTTATAGAAGAAGGGTTCCGCATTTTAAGAGATTTTGGTAACCACCCTTCCTTTGTTATGCTTTCCATGGGAAATGAATTGTGGGGGAATACAGAGAGAATTAATGGTTTTCTGGCAGCATATAAGGACTTTGATAACAGACATTTTTATACACAGGGTTCTAATAATTTTCAGTTCTGTCCGGTAGTGTTAGAGGCTGAAGATGTATTTTGCGGTGTGCGTTTATCGGGAGACAGACTGTTTCGAGGCTCTTATGCTATGTGTGATGCACCACTGGGACATATTCAGACATTGCCTCCAAATACAAATCATAACTATGATGAGATTATTGTTCCGAAAGAATGTCAGGATGTGGCTGGAGGAGTAACAGAGATCGAAATTCAGTATGGTACCGGTACGAAAAAGGTAAAGGCTGTTGATGGCGGTGATATGTTAATCCCGCAGGTACCGGTAATTTCCCATGAAATAGGTCAGTATGATTTCTTCCCGGATTTTGAGGAGTTAGAGCGGTATGATGGAGTGGGACAGCCTTTGTATCTGGAAGTTTACAAAGAACGTTTACAGGCGATAGGTCTGTACGAGCAGCGGAAGGAGTTCTTTGAGGCAACGGGTAAGTTGGCGGTTGATTGTTACAAGAGAGAATTAGAAGCAGCGCTCCGTTCCAAAGAGTTGAGCGGGTTCCAGTTACTCGATTTACAGGATTTTCCGGGACAGTGTGTGGCACTTGTGGGCGTGTTGAATGCCTGGATGGAATCCAAAGGGTTAATTACAGCCAAAGAGTGGAGGAATTTTTGTAATGATATAGTACTTTTAGGGGAAATAGAAAATTTTGTGGTAGAAGAAACACAACAGGTGAATATGCCAATTAAACTTTCAGTTTGCAATTCCAAGGTGATTCACGGAAGAGAGCTGAATTATTCGGTAACAGCCGGACAAAATGTAATTACAGAAGGTGCACTGAAGATTCCTGTAAGCGAGGAAAGAGTGCGTTTAGCAGGAGTATTACGGTTTAAAGTTCCCAAACTTGATGAGCCGGAACAGATTCAGATAAGGTTATATATCGGAGATACGGAGTATGAAAATACCTATACTTTATGGGCATATCCGAAACGGGAAATAAGCATTACCGAAGAAGCAATCCAATGCGGTGAACAAAGGGCGAAAATTGTGAAAACCGTAGAAGAAGCGAAACGATTAAGAGTGTTGGGAGAGACTGTACTATGTATTCCTGCGCCGGGGCAGAACGCGGTAGAAGGAACTTATTGTACGGATTTTTGGAATTATCCCATGTTTCGTTCCATTTCAGAGAGTATGAACCGAAAGGTACCGGTGGGGACACTGGGACTCTATATTCATGAGAATGAGGCGCTTCGGGAAGGCTTTCTGGCACAGAAGTTCTCCACGCCCCAGTGGTATCATTTGGTAATGAACAGTCATTGTGAGGTTTTGGACGGAAAAGAAGAGGTAGAACTTTTGGTACAACCAATCGATAATATAGAACGTTGTCATAAGCTGGGCATGCTGTATTATGAGGAGGGAATACTGGTATGTACGGCAAGAATATATGAAGCGGCTACGTTGCCGGAGGTTAAGGCATTTGCCGAAGTATTGCTGAAATTGTGCAAATAAGATAGCATCAAATGCGTAGAAATCATAAAATACCGGTAGTATAATTTATGTATGTTTTTGATTTGGGAGGTATTATGGAAACAAAGGGTAAAGTTTTAGCAGACAAAATGATGGAAAATATAGGTAAGGTAATTGTTGGTAAGGAAGATATTATCAAGCTAATCCTGACCTCTATGTTGGCGGATGGTCATGTGCTGTTGGAGGATGTACCTGGAACCGGAAAGACCAAGATGGCGAAAGCATTGGCTAAGACATTGCAGGCGGATTTTTCACGTATTCAGTTTACACCGGACCTACTTCCTACAGATATTACCGGTTTGAACATTTTTGACCGACAGAGTAATTCTTTTGTTCTGAGAAAGGGACCTATCTTTACTAATGTTTTGCTGGCAGATGAAATAAATCGAGCAACTCCAAGAACCCAGGCGGGGTTGTTGGAATGTATGGAAGAGAAGCAAGCTACTATTGATGGTGTTTCTTATGATATTGAAGCCCCGTTCTTTGTTATTGCCACGCAGAACCCGGTAGAAACAGCGGGTACTTTTCCTTTGCCGGAAGCACAGTTGGACAGATTTATGATGAAACTATCCATGGGAGCTTTGGAAAGAGAGGAAGAATTGGCTGTTTTGGCACGCTATATGGAGGAAGACCCTTTAGAAATATTGGGAGGAGTGGTGACTTCTGAGGAGTTGGAGGATGCGAAGAAAGCCTGCGCCAAAGTTTATGTACATAAATGCATTCAGGAATATATTGTTGATTTGGTTGCCAAGACAAGAGTGGGGGATGCAGTGATATTAGGTGTCAGCCCCAGAGGAAGTTTGGCCCTCTTAAAGTGCGCAAAGGCTTATGCATATTTGAGCGGAAGAGAATACTGCGTTCCGGATGATGTGAAGGCAGTTGCAGTACCTGTTTTGGCGCATAGAATTATTTTGGGCTATGGTGTCAGCGGAACTGCTGAAATAGTAAAACGAATTATAAATACTACTGCAACACCTACAGAGGATTTTGATGTATGATTCAGCTATTAATAATTGCAGGACTGGTCGTTTTATTGTTTTGGCTCCAGATGAAAATATATATTGAATTTTGGAAGAAAAACCTGACAGTGACATTAAAGTTTCAGTCTTTGGACATATTTGAGGGAGACACCGGATATTTAAGTGAAGTGATTGTAAATAACAAAAGGCTTCCGTTGCCGTTGTTTAACGTAAAATTTCGAACAAATCGCTCTTTGGTTTTTTCGGATTCTGTTTTGTCTCAAAAAACGGATCAGTATTATCGTAACGATGTATTTCGTATCGGAAAGCGTGAAAAGATTACACGTAACTTAAGTTTTACGGCAAAAAAAAGAGGCTATTTCCACATTGATTGTGTGGATTTTGTAGCTCATGATTTGTTTATGCTTACGACGCTAATGACTACGCAAGAGGTGGATGAGGGGATTTACGTTTATCCTAAACCTTTTTACAGCAGAGAATTTATGCGTTCTTTGCAAATGGTAAACGGCATGATGCAAACCAAGCGCCAATTTTTGGAAGACCCGTTTGAATACAGGGGAATGCGAGAATATCAACCATATGATGATATGAAGAGTATCAACTGGAAAGCAACCGCCAAAACCGGAGATTTCAAGGTAAATTTACATGATTTTACAGCGGTGAAGTCTGTGAGAATATTTTTGAATCTGGAAGATACCGGAATTATCAAAAAAGAGGATTGTGCAGAGGTTTGTATTCAAATTGTTGCCGGAATCAGTAAATTCTTTGTAGGAAAAGGCATGAAAGTATCCTGTTACGGCAATTGCAGAGATTTTCAGACGGAGCATCTTTTGCATATAGAGGAAACAAGTGATTTGCAGAAAATATATCGTGCCCTTGCAGGAATTGACTTGTCAAAGGAAATGCCTGTATTTCATAAGCTCTATGAAGACAGAATGTTTACCAAAATGCAGGGCGAATATACCTTTATTGTATCTGTAAATGCCTATGATGAGTTTGTGGGGCTTTTGCAACGATATAATATAGTCACTGAGGATTTCGTGTGGTTTTATCCGGTAAAAAAGGATGAACGACCGGAGATTCCCAATGTATTACAAAAAGTAGCCAGACCGATTGATATCAATCAAATTTGAGGTTTTTTATGACAATAAATCAAGTTGCTTCAATTAAAAAATTAATGATTACACAGCATAACCATTGGGTGTTTTTTTCCGTTGTTTATTTCTTTATGTTGGTAATACCTACTAATCCGATTAATCCCGGACTGCCATTGTTGATATGGTTTTCTTTAGGATGTTTACCCTACTTATTTCATGTGGTAAAGAAAGCAACGAACAATACAGTGGTTTTTATGAGTGTGCATATAGTAGCTCTTGTTTATGCAATTGCTTTACCCACACCGCATCAGGTTTGTAAGATTGCTTATGTGGGATGCACTTTTTTGTATTGTTTTTATTCTGTTTTTTTCAAATATTCGCAGGATAAGGAAGAAGAGGGTACAATGCCCCTGATTGCATCGTTTGCAATTACTTTTGTGATGCTGTTTTTAATGCAATATTTTCGTATGTACGAATATCAGCGTTTATTTGTGAATTTGTTTGTGCTTAATATTTTTCTGTATTGCCTGACGAAATATGTGGAAAATTATTATAATTTTTTAAATGTTACCAAACATTCTGTAGGATATATGCCTGTGAAAAGAATTTTTTATTCGGGTATGGGAGGAATGACTATATTTGCGTCCGGGATGGCAGTAATCTTGTTTACGGTTGCCAATCTGGGAGAGATGAATGACATGGTTCGTTCTTTTATGGATTTTATAAGGGATATTATCAGGAAAATCAAATTACATTTTCGACAAGAAACGTCGGGAGACCTTTCCATTATGGAAGAAGCCGGAGAGCAGGAAATGGCAGATTTTTTTGCGAGAGAAACGGCACACACATGGCCTATTTGGGATTTGCTGGTTACCCTTTTCTTTATACTGATTGTTGTTTATGTAATATTTAAGATTATTGACCTATTGCCGTATATCTTTCGCTTTTTTAGGATGCCTGCGGAGGCGGAGGAAGAGGAATTAGGTGTAGAGGATATTCATGAGAGTACTGTGGAAACAGAGAAGGTTCAACGACGTTCTATTAAGAATATGTGGGAGTTCTTAACTCCGGCGCAAAAGATTCGGCGCAGGTATAAGAAACGGGTACTGGATTCAAAAGAATTAATTGCTTCAAAAGGAAAAAGGGATTGTATGGAATGGTATACCGCAAGGGAATGCGGAACTATTTTAGAAAGACCGACTATGAGTGACATCTATGAAAAAGCCAGATACTCACCCTACGAATGTACTGCAGATGATGTGAAAAATATGAAAAACGCATGTAAAAACAGCAAAATTTAGAGAGGAGTATTCTAATGAAAAAGTGGATAATTACAGCGCTGATTTCGGGATTGCTTTGCTGTACATGTATAGGATGTGGTAATGAGAATGCTGCAGAAACAGAGGGGCAACAATCCATTACAGAGGAAAGCGAAAGCTTGAAACAGGAAGAAATAACACCGACAGAGGCACCGACAGAAGTGCCGGAAGAAAGTAAAACAGAGGAGGATCAGGAAGACATGAAAGAAAATCAGGAAGTTGAAATTGTAGAAGGGATAGTAGACAGAATTCCCGTAAAGGATACCTATTTGCTTTATGTGGATTGCGGAAAGATTGAAGAGATTACATATCAGACAAAGGACTATTACGGAGATGGTTCTGAAATAACTAAAACTGCTTTTGTATACCTTCCAAAGGATTACGACGAAACCAAGCAGTATAATGTGTTGTATTTGATGCATGGTATCGGCGGTGATGAAAAAGAGTGGGGCATGTTTAACAGCAGTTCTAAAGTAAAGGCAATGATGGATAATTTGATTTTAAAGGGTGCTATTGAACCTTTTATTGTAGTGGCGGCAAATGGACGCTCCGGTGCGGATTTTGCCAACAGAAATGCTGACTATAATGCATTTTATAAGTTTGGTCAAGAACTTCGTAATGATTTAATTCCCTATATTGATGCGAATTTTGCAACATATGCAGAGTATAGTGAGGATGGATATGATTTGACAGCAGCCCGTGAACATCGTGCCATGGCAGGCCTTTCCATGGGAGGCATGCAGACTACCAATATCGGTATGTGTGAATGTTTGGATATTATCAGTTGGTTTGGTGCGTTCTCGGCAGCTCCAACCACTTATCCGGCAGATAAAATTGCAGAGTGTGTGGATTCTTTTGAAGGATATGATATCAATTATTATTATGCTGTATGCGGTACGGAAGACGGTATTGCCATCGGTAGTTCAAGTGCGGCGGTTAACGGCTTGACGGAGAAAACGGATAAGTTAGTGGACGGTGAAAATTTCACCTGGCAGACACTTCCCGGCGGTCATGATTTTAATATATGGTATCTGGGATATTATAATTTTGCCAGATTAGTTTTTAAATAAATGCTTGAAATACAGGAGGACATAAAATGTTTATTTTTCCAAAAGGATTGTATGCAGATGTGCGAATTGAAGAAAGTTATAATTCCTGGCTGAATGTTTGGAATGATGATGTTCATGGAGATAGTTCCACCACCGAAGCCGGTGCTATTGTCAGAGTGTATGACGGGAAAATGTGGTATACGATGACTACCAATAATTTGGACGAAATCCAGAAGGAGATAGATAATCTGGCAACCCTTGCCACTCCGAATCCGGATATTGAAAACGACCCCATGGTGAAAAAGTTACAGGTGAATAAGGATGTGAATTTGCATTTTGCCAAGGAAGGTAATGTAAAGGATGTTACTCGTGATGAGTGGAAGGAATTGGTTGATTATTATATTGAAAAATGTATTGACAAATCAATACCGGAAATAAACAGTTGGGGCGTTTTTGCCAACTGCGGTTATACGAAAAAGAGCTTCTATTCCAGCAAGGGTTCAGAGATTGTTCAGGATGTGCAGAATTGCTGGTTGGGTGTAACATATAATATTACAGTAGATGGTGTAACCACAAACGGCGGAAAGTATTACAGTAAGCTATATAAGGCAGATTTGGAAGGTCATGAAGCGGAAGTGTTGAAGGAACGTGACCGTTACCTGGATTATGCAAAGAATGCCGTGCAGGCAGAAGCCGGTACCTATACTTGCATTCTTTCGCCTGTAACCACTGCCATGTTTGCGCATGAAAGCTTCGGCCATAAGAGCGAGGCAGATTTTATGTTAAATGACAAAACCTTGCAGGAAGAGTGGGAAATGGGCAAAAAGGTAGGTAGCGATTTGGTGTCTATATGCGACAGAGGTGATTTACTTAACCACGGATATGCACCTTATGATGATGAAGGAACCAAAGCAGGAACCTGTTGGCTTATGAAGAACGGCGTGCTTACCGGAAGATTGCATGATGCGAATTCCGCGGCTGTCCTGAATGAGGAGCTTACGGGAAATGCGAGAGCAGAGAGCTATCAGTATGCTCCGATCGTCAGAATGACCAATACATTTATTGAAAACGGAAAAGATGATCCTCAGAAAATGATAGAGGAGATAAAGGATGGTATCTATATTTACAATGTAGAGCACGGAACCGGTCAGGCAACCTTTACCATGAAGCCGGGTATCTCTTATCGTATCAGGGATGGAAAGCTTTGCGAGCCTTTAAGAATCAATGTTTTGACCGGCAGTGTATTTGAAACATTGTTTGATATTGATGCTGTGGGAAGTGATTTTGAGTTGTTCGATAGCTTTACCTGTGGTAAGGGTGGTCAGGGAATGGCTGTTTCGGCAGGTGGTCCCAGCATCAGAGTTAAGAAATTAACAGTTAATTAGTGAGGTGCGAGAATGAAGGAAAAAATGATTATAGAAAATGTTTTTTCAGAGGTTTCATATGAAGAAAGTAAATTAAAATCCTTTCA
>JAZNQI010000054.1:0-2546 GCA_045590095.1 Acetatifactor sp.
CATTATAGATGGTATCATTCTCCGTACAAACAACCTTACATACCCCATCCGTTGCCGGAAGAAGTTTCACATCTGTTTCGATTCCGTGAATCTCAATATTCTCAAACGCTTCTTCAATCTCATATGTATTTGTCTGCCAATCCATCGTATCAAGTTCCGTAAAATCAAACCTCACAAACGCCATGGAACAAACGGCTATAATCAGTCCTGCCACAATCATGCCTGCAGCTGAAATAAGAAAAAATTTCTTTACTTTATTCATTGTCATAACTCCTTTTCCCTATCATTAACTCTGCCTTACTTTTTCCTGATAAACAAAGATTTAATTCCCAACAGTACTTTTTTACTTATGTAAATAATTCCTTTGGTGATCAGATTGAAGGCAAAGAATAACAGGATGGAAACACCAAGCGCCACAAGACCAAAGCCAAACAATGCACCAAATACTGCAAACGCTCCCTTAATCAATTCAGAAATTGCCAATCCGATAAAAACAATTCCGCTTATCGCAATCGACAAATCCAACAGATATAAGGAAAGAACCATCATCCAAATACTCAGGTATGCAGAAAGAATGGTTGTCACTGCGGAGAAAACAATCGGAAACCAAATCGGAGCTGAGATAATGATTAGTATTATCTCCCAAACCGCTAACGCACGTTTCGGTTTCACCTTCTCTTTCACAAGTTTCGGTAAGGATACTTCCGATAAAATCTGTGTAATGATTTCATCCATACTGCCAAGACAGGCAACCGCCTCTTCCTCACTCATACCGTCCTCTACACGGTCATCAATCATTTCTGTATAATAATCAACTGATCTATTGAAATCTTCTTCCGGCAATCCGCTCAATTTTTCACGAAGTGCCGCTAAGAATTCCGCTTTATTCATTATCTTTCTCCTCTCTCGTCACAAAACTGTATATGGACATAATCTGCTTCCATTCTTCTTTAAAATCTTCAATACGTTGAAGACCTGCCGCCTCAATATGATAATATTTCCGCAACCTTCCGTTATGCTCCGCAGAACGAACCGTAAGCATATCAGCCGCCTCCAATCTGCGGAGAATCGGATATAAAGTTGATTCCGATATATCTATGTATGGCTTAATATCTTTAATAATCTGATAGCCGTATGAATCTTCACTTTTGATTGCTGCCAGAACGCACACATCAAGAAGTCCTCTTTTAATCTGAATATCCATAGCAATACCTCCTTTCACATAATACTATACAACGCATAGTATTATGTGTCAAGCAGTATTTTAAAAATGCCCTAAAGTCCAAATAGACTTTAAGGCATTCTTTTCTCTTTTCTTATTTAATCTCTGTTTCCGCTTATCTCTAACCTTCGTAACAGTACCACAAGCGGAACAATCAGCGTTCCCGCACAAAAATTACTTACGCCATGTACAAAATCCCATGGCAGTCCGGCTATAATCCAGGCAAGCATTCCCTTGAAATCCAAACCGAACAAAAGCGCCTGTGCAGGTGCATAAAGAGTTCCGTACAGAAAACCGTGGCCTGCACATACCGCCATATATACAATCGGCGCTATCACTTTCGGCATCTTCTTAGGCAACAACATGGTTATGCCCCAGAGAACCGTCCATATATACAAATAGGGAATCCACCATGTTGAAAACCCGTAAAACATTCCGCTAAGCAATACATACGTATATATGGGATATAGGGCTTTTGCTCTGTATACAACGGTAAACGCAACGATAAACATACCGAGCAGATGAACATTGGGAATCGCCTCCATAATGATTTTGGAAGCAAACATCACCGCACCCAACATTCCGAAAATAACAATTTCTCTTATAGTGAGCTTCATTATTTTTCTACTTTAAACGAATATGATTCGCCTTCTGTAACAGGTGTTGTATCAACGCCCGAAGTGGCATATTCTCCATTGATGTAGAATGCCCAATAGGTCTGGTCCACATCATAATCTGCCGTAATCCCGTTTACTTTTTTTACGTACAGACCATAATCTCCGGCTTCACCTTCAATAAGCCCTAACGCAAGCAATGCCTCTCCGACCATCTCTTCATCCGTATGAATCTCAAACAAGGTTTCGTTACCGTCCTTATCAACAACGGTAAAAAAGAACTTATTCTGTCCTTCACCCAGAATATTGTCTTCACTTACAACAATCTCCCCTGCCTGCGTTGCTGACTGACTACCGTCATCCTGTTTCTTCGTGTTACATCCTACTGTCGTAAATGCCATAGCCACAATAAGCATCATACAAAGGAACCACGAAATCATTTTTTTACTGCTTCTTAATCTCATGTTTCTTTTCCTCCTGAAAATATTTATTTTTTCCCTTTTCGCCGGCGCCCGCAGCTTCTTGCAAAGGATAATAATATTTGGATATTTCGACTTAGCGATACATAAATTCGTCTTCTCAGAATCACTTCCAATGACTTTTCCTGAATTGTGGCATTCAGTAAGAACTTATGCTCTATATTCGCATCACGGCGACGGGCTCGTATGGGATTCCCACCCATTTCCCCAAATATTACTTTCTATCATAAA
>JAZNQI010000055.1:0-14948 GCA_045590095.1 Acetatifactor sp.
GCTCACCTGTGAACCATTCTTCTTAACTGTTTCGATAATCTTCTTAGCAGATGCATCAACTAACTGATGATCATAAGCCTTTAATGTGATTCTCATTACTTGACTTGCCATAAAAAAAGTCGCCTCCTTTTCGCACTTTTAAAATTTAAGTACGACAAGCGGTGACTGTACACTCTTCCGTGTGTGTCTGAACCTTGTACACCTGTGATGCACGTTCTTTCACAACGAGGCCCTATAACCTCTCACGTCGTTTCTACTCTACGGTAGACTTGATTGTCTGTACAGTGACTTGTCGTCAGTTTCCTAACTTGACATTCGCTCCACGGAAAACCTGCCATTAAGCATTTGCCCTTGGCAGCAACCTCACGCTTCATAGCTATCATGCCACAGCAAGAATTAGTATACATGAGAGATTTTTAGTTTGCAATATATTTTTTGCACAAAAATTGTTTTTTTTTAAGTACAATCTTTTTTTATTTCCTTACCATTAATATTGAAGAAAACAGCACCAACAGAATACCGCCTCCGGCTACATATGTCAATGGTTCTTCAAAAATCAGACATCCGACTAATGTTGCCATAACCGGTTCTATGGTTGCCAATATAGATGATTTTCCGGATTCCATACCGCTGAGTCCTTTTGTATATAGAAGATACGCCGCTACCGTAGTCAAAATTGTCCAAAATATCCCACATCCAATTAGCTCCGGTTGCGCGCTCAGGCACTCCATCAGATGCTGTATCTTTACAATAGGAAGACATCCCACTGAGGCAAACACAAAAGTATAGGTAGTAATGGTAAAAGAAGAATATCCTCTCTCCAAAGCACATCTGCCAAATATGGTATATAAAGCATATCCAAAACCGGCACCCAGTCCGGTCAAAAGACCCATGGTACCGATACCCGTTGTTCCAAATCCGCCGGACACCAATACACACCCCCCAAAGGCTGCCAACAAGGCCAGCACCTTGCGTCCGGTAAACTTCTCTTTAAATAAGAAGTAACTCATTATCATTACAAAAGCCGGGGCTGTATATAAAAGTATTGCCGCTGTAGACAGGGAACAATAATTCATACAGGTAAAATAACATATATTAAAGAAAACCACACTAAAAACACCGGTCCCCAAAAAGCACCAGATATCCTTCCACCTAATCTTCAATTCATTTCTTTTAAATAGGAACATTCCGAGCAGCATAATCGTAGCAGTTACCACACAGCGAAAGGTGACCACTTCCGCAGAAGTAAGGCCACCTTCGTTCATTGTTCTCACTAATATTCCCATGCAACCCCAAAGCAGGGCTGCTGCAATAACGCATACATAGGAAATACTCTTTTTCATTAGTCTGTCAACTTCTTTCCTTCCTCAAACAAAGCCAATACTTCCTCTGAAGGAGCCTTGTCTATCAATGATACCACAATTGCAGCGATAGCGCCACAAATGAATCCGGGGATAATCTCATACAAACCGGTAGATGCAGAAAGGAACGCATACCACAGAGCATCCACAGTGAAACCTACAATAATACCTGCAAGCGCACCCTTGTATGTAAATCTCTTCCAGTAAAGAGAAAGTAAAATTACCGGACCAAATGATGAACCGAATGCTGCCCATGCACATTCCACCAATGCCATAATTCCTGCACATCCGGGACTCATAGCAATAATAAGAGCAATCACTGCGATTACTGCTACCATAATACGACCGGCCCATAAGATTTCTTTATTGGAAGCTTTTTTACGGAATACCGGTTTATACACATCAGAAGTAAATGCCGAAGTAGAAAGTAAAAGCTGTGAATCCGCAGTACTCATGGATGCTGCCAAAATTGCAGAAAGAAGCAGTCCTGCGATAAATGCCGGGAACAGCTGGCGAACCATTACTACGAAAATCATACTTTCTTTCATTCCGTTTTCAACAATATAGTTACCGACATACTGATGTCCTACAAGTGCCACAACCGATGCCATTGCCAAAATAATAGCAGTCCATGTAATACCGATTACACGAGATTTCTTCATTTCCTTTTCCGATTTAATAGACATGTAACGAACCAGAATATGGGGCATACCGAAGTATCCGAGTCCCCAACCAAGACCGCTCAAAATATCCGAGATACTTGCCCAGTCAAACTTACCGCTGGACAAAAGGTTATAGTAGTTATCCGGTGTAGCTACTGCTGCCATGGGCGCAAAATCTACAGCATTCATAGCAAATACTGCCACGATAGGTGCCGCCATCAAAGCAGCCAACATAAGCATTCCCTGGAAAAAGTCAGTCCAACACACTGCATTGAAACCTCCCAGGAATGTATATAACAAGATGATACAGGTCGCTCCCACCATCGCTACGGTCTTGTCCATACCGAAAATATCATTGAACAAATCACCGCAAGCCACAATACTGGATGCTGCATATACACAATATGCCACGATAAAGATAATTGCACTGACAATCTGGAGTGCAGGATTATTTACCTTAAATCTTCTGGTTAAGTACTGGGGAATGGTAATTGCGTCATCTGCCTTAATGGAAAAACGGCGAAGTCCGGGTGCCACAACACACCATGCCAAAATGGTACCAATTAACAAACCTACGGAAATCCAAACCTTTCCCATACCATACAAATAGATAGAGCCCGGCAGTCCCATAAGTACCCAAGCACTCATGTCGGATGCACCTGCAGACAAAGCTGCAACCCAACCATTCATTTGACGTCCGCCAAGGAAGTAATCCTTATCACCGCCCTGAGACTTACGTCCTTTCAAGAAAAATACCACGCCTACAGTTAATACCAAAATCAAATATAACGCAAAGGCAAATACTTCAGCATAATTTACGTTCATACTATTCCCTCTCTTTACTTTAGTGTTATTTTCAACATTATACGCAGAAAGTTTTAGCAAGTCAATACTTCACTTTGATAACGTCGCAAATCATCCCTGCATCTTTCCGAATCAACCAGATGCTCACTAAAGTCGTACTTTCTTCTACTGCAATTTATATTTTTCCCTATTGGCATACCGCCACAGTTTATTGTATACTGTAACCACAATATGTCCGGCTTGCGGTAGCCAACTGCCGGTTTTAGTGAATGAAAGGTAAAATTAATATGTGGATTGCTAATAATTGGAAAGATTACGAAGTTTTAGATACATCAAACGGCGAAAAGCTGGAGCGCTGGGGCGATTATATTCTGGTACGTCCCGACCCGCAGGTAATATGGAATACTCCTCACGACCATAAAGGCTGGAAGCAGAAAAACGGTCATTACCATCGCAGTACCAAAGGCGGTGGCGAATGGGAGTTTTTTAACTTGCCAAACGAATGGTCCATCGGTTATGAATTAGGCGGAACCAAAGGAGTAAAGGAAAACCAACTGACCTTCCACTTAAAACCCTTTAGTTTTAAACATACCGGTCTCTTTCCCGAGCAGGCAACCAACTGGGACTGGTTTTCCGGTCTTATCCGGGATGCAAAAACCAAGCGTCCCGCAGACAAACCGATTAAAGTACTAAATTTGTTTGCTTATACAGGCGGTGCCACTTTAGCTGCCGCTGCTGCCGGTGCAAATGTTACCCATGTGGATGCTTCCAAAGGCATGGTTGGCTGGGCCAAGGAAAATGCAGTAGCATCCGGACTTGGCGATGCTCCCATCCGCTGGTTAGTGGATGACTGCGTGAAATTCGTAGAGCGTGAAATCCGCCGCGGTAATAAATACGACGGCATCATCATGGATCCGCCGTCTTACGGAAGAGGACCCAAAGGAGAAATCTGGAAAATCGAAGAAAGCATTTGGCCTTTTGTAGAATTAACCTCACAAATTTTGGCAGATGATGCCCTCTTCTTCCTGATTAATTCTTACACCACCGGTCTTCAGCCTGCAGTACTCTCCTATATGATGAATACCGCCATTACCACTCGTTTCGGCGGTTCTGTGGAAGCTTACGAAATCGGTCTGCCCGTCACCAAAAACGGTCTGGTGCTTCCATGCGGTGCATCCGGAAGATGGCAGAAATAAAACAGTTCCAACTACAAAAGGCTGCTCTCCGACTTTTTTCACAGTTCGGAGGACAGCCTCTTTTTCTCTATCATTCTTATAATTCCAACGTATCCACAATCTCTTTCAGTACCTTTGCCGATGCCGCCAGGCTTTCTGTTTCTTCCTCGTCCAGTACATAAGGTACCTTTGTCTCGATTCCGTCCTTTCCGACAACGCAAGGCATACTCAAAACCACTCCGTCAATACCATACTCTCCGTGCATCATAGTGGATACCGGCAAAATAGTTTTTTCATTTCGCACAATCACTTCACAAATATGCTTCACGGTCATGGCTACACCATAATATGTGGCCTGCTTCCTCTGAATAATATCATAGGCGCTGTTTTTTACTGCTTCTGCGATTTCCTTAGTAGACTTTTCATGCTGAAAATGACCACGCATCTCACAAAAATCATTTAACGGAATACCGGAAACATTGGCACTACTCCACGCTGCAATCTCACTATCTCCATGCTCTCCCACGATAAATGCATGAACACTTCCGCTGTCTACCTGCAAATGCTCACTCAAACGATGCATTAAGCGGGCTGTATCCAAAACCGTACCGGAACCGATTACTCGGTTTTCCGGAAGTCCTGACAACTTCTGCGCCACATAAGTCAAAATATCCACCGGATTAGCCACTACCAATAAAATACCGTCAAATCCCTGTTCCATGATACTGGGAATAATCTGTTTGAAAATTTTCACATTCTTCTGCACCAAATCCAAACGGGTTTCTCCCGGTTTTTGATTGGCACCGGCAGTAATAATGACAATTCCTGCATCCTTCAAATCCTCATAATCCCCTGCATATATACGCATGGGCTGTGCAAACGGAATACCATGGCTAATGTCCATAGCCTCTCCCTTTGCCTTTTCTTTATCCACATCAATCATAACGATCTCAGAAAACAAACCGCTCTGCATCAACGCAAACACAGATGCCGAGCCCACAAACCCGCAACCAATCATGGCCGCTTTACGATAATTTGCCATACAGTATTTCTCCTTTTCACACTTTAGTCAGCCCAAAATACCAATTCACCTTTTTTCATCAATTCCAAATACTCGGTAATTTTCTCAATACGTACCTCTGTCTCAACACCACATCCAGGCAAGCTTCCCGCAAAATGTGCATCTGAACCGCAGGTTATCGGCAATTCATACATCTGTGCATACAGTTTCGCACGTTCATTCATTGTCTTATCCGGAAAATGTCCGCCGTTTACCGCTTCCACTCCGTCCACATCCCTGGGAAACAAATGAATATGATTAATATAATCTCTTTCTCTGAAAGGATGGGCATGTATAATGATTCCGCCATCCTCCCGCATAGTACGAAATGCTCTTCGCGGTTCCCATTTATCAATATCCGGATGTGCCTTTAGCCATTCCTTATCCAAATTATATACCAAAAAATCTGCCGCATCAAAACAATACTCAAATCCAAAGAACACATCCAAACCGATTTTGTCGCCTTCTTCCTTGGCTTCTTCATAACCTTTACAGAACAGTTCAACCTTTTCATCCCAGGGCAGACTTCTGTCCACAGCGCAGTTTCCGTTGAAAAAATGGTCTGTTACAAAAATTCCGGTATAACCTGCCTCTTTGTATGCTCTTGCCATCTCTGCACCTGTAGAACGACCGCAGGCACTGCCCTGTGATGTATGCATATGTGTCTCGTACTTGTATTTCATGTCAAATCCTCTCTTTGTCAAATCTTATTCTGCCCGTACAATTCATTCCTATCTCAGCCACTTTATAATCTTCTTGCGAAATACTATGCCCAAAATACCAAAACTTATGAGCACCACCAAGCCCAAAATCGGCCATACCGGACTGCTTCCCCAAGGAATCAAAAGCGCAATACAGATAACCAAAAGCACGATAATCACCATACCCATTCTGGTCACGCATTTCATAAGTGCCTTTTGATTTTCCTCCATCTGCTGCTGCAATTGAATCTGCTTTTTACCTAATAGGGTCATTTGTTGCTCATGGCTTTCCAACAATTGTTCCTGACTGGTACGCTCCTGTGCCACCAACTCTTCCATACGATCCAGATAGGTTTTTCGCTCACTCTTAAACAAATCCAATTGATAAAAGAAACGCTCCAACACACCACTGATATTACGCTGTACGGAGTCCTGCATCAATGCCTGCGCTTTCTCATTGGCTACCTGCATATCATTAATGTACTGCTGTACTGTTTCCCGATAACCCTCTTTTAAGAAATTAAGGGCACTTTCTATTTCACCCTCGCGACGAATCAGTTCCACTGTCAAGGCACCGATTTGCGCGGTCTCCTCTTCCATCTTACGGTGGGTTTCACTGTTGCTTGCTTTTGTAGCTTCCAAAATCTGTTCATATTCTTTGTTTCGCATACTGAAGGAATTACAAATACCCATCAACGTATTTTGGAACATGGTATTCATTTCATTTGCTTTTCCTTCGATTTCCTTACCAAAAGAAAAACGATAGTCCTCCAATAAAGACCTGACTGCCACCGCGAAAGCATCTCTTTCTCTGGCATTCAGCACCGATACATCTTTCTCAAAATGTTCAAAGCCTTTCATATACGACTCGGAAATAAACTCTAATATCTCTTCCGTCTTTTCCAGTTTCTTATTTACCAGTTCTTCCAGCGCTTTGATATTTTCAGAATTCTGGAATGTACGCTTCGCTAATTCCGCATTTAACTGGCGGCCCTCTTCCAAAAGATCGTTATACAAACCATAACTTTCTTTATATTTTTCCAAAGACCTTTCCAACTCGCTTAAAAACTGTTCTCGGTCTTCCTTGTTTACATTATTTACCTGATCCGAAAACTCCTCTAAGATACCTACATAACGTTCATTCAGGCCTTCCAAGGTACGGTTGGTCTTTTCCATGGCAGCATCTACCACAATGCAAAGTTCCTGCACTCGGTTGCCCAACCCGTTATTTATGGTACGGGAATCATCTACCAGCTTTTCAATATCTTTTCTGCCACCCTGTACTGCCTCTGTCTCATCATGAATCTGCTCCAAAAAAACATTTAAAATCTGATGATAGTCCTGCATGACTTCCTGCACAAATTCAGTCTTATATTGCTGCAAGCCACCGAGAAGCATGTCCAGAAAAGTTTCTCTCTCACTTACATTTAAGGAACGGATTTCTGTGGAATACTTTGAAAACAGATTTTTATATTCTGTCGTTATAGCATCTAAACGAGTATCCAGATTCTCCAATCTGTTCTCCACACGCATATAAAGACGGTCCACCTTTTCACGATTGGTTTCCGTATACCTATCCAATTTATCATTGGTTTGCTGCGTGCTGTACATCAACGCTTCATATTTAGATAATTGGTTATTATAATCGACACATATTTTTTCCAGTTTTTCGATTAAAGCTTCCATGCGTTCCTCCGCTTCCTATTCACGACTTCTACGTCACTCAATAATATACCTTACCATCTTCCGTAACGACGGGGCATCCGTCTTTTACTTCCACCAAAGATACTGCACAATTTTTATGTACTCCTGCGCCCCAAAACTGTGCGACAGGCAATTTACGCACATAAGCAAGTAGTGCTTTTAAGGCGCATCCATGAGTGGATAACAGAATTGTTTTGTCCTGATATTCTTCCTTTTGTATCAATTCCTGCAAAAAGGCCCCTGTTCTTTCCAGAACCTCTTCAAATGTTTCGCCGCCGGGCGCCGGTTTGTAACATTCCGGTTTATCAAAGAAAAACATAAAATCTTTGTCCGGAATCGTGTAGTTTTCCTTATCAAAACAAAGCCCTTCGTATTCTCCAAAACTGATTTCCTGAATATCTTCACAATCTATAATGGGAATATCTCTGCTGCCCCTTATAATTTCGGCTGTTTCCCTTGCTCTCTTTAATGGTGAAGTAAAAATAATATCAAAATTTATATCTTTTAATCCCTCTGCCGTAATTCTTGCCAGTTCTCTCCCCTGCTCATTTAGGGAAATATCCGTACGTCCCTGTAAACTTTTTCTTTTATTGGCATCGGTTACCCCATGCCTGATTAAATAGATCTTCATGTTTCTTCCTTCTTTGTCTTACACATCGTACATGCTTAAGAAAACGGTGCGGTCATCAGGCCACACCGTTTCATGTCTAATTAGTAATTCTCTTTTCTGATTTCGAAATATGCCTGAGGATGTGCACATACCGGACAAACTTCAGGTGCAGCCACACCTACTACAATATGACCACAGTTACGGCATTCCCAAATCTGTACGCCTGACTTTTCAAATACCTGCTTGGTTTCCACATTATTCAAAAGTGCACGATATCTTTCTTCATGAGTCTTTTCGATAGCAGCTACGCCGCGGAATTTTGCCGCAAGCTCAGGGAATCCTTCTTCCTCTGCTTCCTTTGCCATTCTGTCATACATATCGGTCCATTCAAAATTTTCACCCTCAGCTGCATGCATTAAGTTGGTGGCAGTATCTCCAAGCTCACCCAATTCCTTGAACCACAGCTTTGCATGTTCCTTTTCGTTATCCGCAGTCTTTAAGAAAAGCTCTGCAATCTGCTCGTAGCCTGCCTTCTTTGCCACTGATGCAAAGTAAGTATATTTGTTTCTTGCTTGGGATTCACCGGCAAATGCTTCCCATAAGTTTTTCTCTGTTTTTGTACCCGCATACTTGTTAGCCATAAAACACCTCTTTCCGCCGTTTCTACGACTTAATTACAATACTAAGTGTTTCCTTCTCTATTTCAGAAAACATCTGCATATATTATAATATTTTCTCACAGAAACCGCAATAAAAACCTTCCAGTTTTTGGTATATTAGTGTTTCTGTTTTTACGGTTTTTTCCAAGAGAACTTTAATAGTCCGCCTCGGAAAAAGTCATGTCTAATATTCGAATTTTTCCTTCGGCATCATAATCAAAATACACATATGCCAGTCCGTAATCATCAAACTTATCCCACAAGCCGCCCAGGCAATGCTCTGCCACAAGACAATTCCTGCCTTCAAAGGTTCCGGGTTGGATGTTCCAAATTCCATAAGCCATAGGACCTCCTACCACATCACCAATCTTATGGTTGGCATCTATATAGTAAGTGTAGGCATCGTTTCCCCATTCTACCACTTCTTCTTTCAGGCGTTCATATCGTGCTGTTGCGTCATAATCAATTTCTCCGTCCCAGCCTTCGCAGCGGATTCCGAATCCGAACTGTCCTTTTTTCAACACCACCGTAATGGGAAAAGCATTATCCAACATATTACTATTATGATGCATTTCCAACAGTTGCCAGTCATCATCAACCTGCTTTAATACAAACCATTCTATCAAAGGCATGGAATTTACAGCCGGTGCAAAACTGACAAAGATTTCTTCCTGTCCGTCGCCGTCCAAATCCAAATACTCCATCTGGTCCACACCTGTGATCCAAAGGTCCTCCGTATATTGATAAACCGGCTCATTATTCACATATACGGTGATTCTGCCGTAAATGGAATTTTGATTCAGAAAGCCTCCTCTTTCAATCAAAATATACTCTTCCGTGCCATCCCCGTCCAAATCTGCCCAGGGATAAACCTTGCTCCATTCGTCGCCGTTCTCAGCATCCGGGGGTGCAGTAGGTTCCGGTGTTGCCACTTGCGTGTTTTCCGGTGTCACAGGCATCTCCTGCTCCTCTACTTTCACTCCACTGCCTTCCTGCGAATTCAAGAAATCTATAACTTTCTGCGGGTTTATGATTCCATAAGACAGACTGGGTTTTACTCCATCATCAAACCAAATTTCTTTATAATCATTGCCAATATAAATATACGTACCATTGTAAATATTATAATGACTGGTACCCACCTGTAGAACAACCTCCTTGGGTCTATCCTGCGCCCTACTCGGAGAAATCGGTTCTTTTGTTACTTCTAACCGGTTAAAAAACTCTACAAAGTTATCATAATAAGCTTCCTCAAAAAAAATCTTCTCTCCATCCAATGTAAGCCAAATAGGTTCTGCATTCTCAGACCATTGTATGACTCCTACTTCGTCTTTCAATTTTTCAAGGGTGGCGGAATCCTCATACTTGCTTAAAAAGCCCACTGCCATTGCTACTATCACAAATACCGCCACTACCGATACTACCACCCATACCTTCTTAAATCCGGCTATATTACGTATTCTGTCCTTTACACTATTCTCGCCAAATGCCAGCGGCGCCCCCAACAGAACGTTCCTTTCTGCCGATAATTGCAGAAGTGCCGTAGCATAATCCTGCTTCTTCTCCATGCCGATTCTCAAAACAGTTTCTTCATCGCATGCCATCTCCATATCTTTACAGAAGAAATAAAATGCCACCCACGCAAGCGGATTGAACCAGTGCACTACCGTAATGCCGAAAGCCAATACCTTCTTCAGCGGATCAAGTCTCTTAATATGTGTCTTTTCGTGCTCTAACACATACTGAAACGTATCTCCCTTCAAATCAGAGGGTAAATAAATCTTCGGTCTGATTACCCCCAACACAAAAGCAGTTGAAATGTCATCTGCATAATATATATTTCCCTCTGTCTTCACACTGCAAATCACTTTTCTACGCAGTTTCACATAAGAAATCACACTATATGCCAAAAGAACCACCACGCCAAGCAACCACACCCAGCCTATAATATCTGCTAAATTCATCGTCATTTTACTTGTGACATCGGCAGCATTATTTACCACATTTCCCATGGACTCCGAACCTGTTACACCCAAAGTACCTGCTGCATTTCCCATGGGTGGATTTCCTGCGATACCGGTATTGGCACCCACACCACTTGTCTCATTCCCCGGTACTTCTCCTACAATCACTTGCGTTAGGGTCTGCTGTACCTTCTGCATACCTGATTCTACGCTATTACCGGAATACCCCATGGGCATTCTCCAAAAACTGAAAACACTGCTTATTTTCCATGGACAAACCATAACAATATATGGTAACAACCACAGCAGATTCACATACTTTTTCGGCACATGAGCACTTGCAAAAATTGCACGCACCAAAAGTACTGTCAATATAACTACTACCGCCTGCATACTCATGTAGCCAAGTTGCGTCACAAACTGTTCCATACTTATCCCCCCTTATTAACGACTCTGGTCAATTATTTTCTGAAGCTGTTCTACCTCTTCCCTACTCAGCTTTTTCCCGGCTGTAAAGGCTGCCACAAACCCCGGCAATGATCCTCCGAAAGCTTCCTCCACAAATTGCGTACTTTGCTTAGACAAAAACTCCTGCTTCGATACCAGGGATGTAACAACACCGCCCTCATTTTGAAACAATCCCCGTTCGCATACTCTTTTCAAAATAGTATAAGTTGTTGATTTCTTCCAACTAAGTTCTTTCTCGCAAAGCTTCGCCAGTTCCCCCGAGTTCAAAGGTTCATTGTTCCAGATAATCTCTGCAAATTTCATTTCTACTTCTCCGAGTTTATATTCTGCCATATCAGAACGCTCCTTAATTTCTTATTCTTTCACACTAAATATTTTGTTTTGGTCTACTCCTTGTAGACTTATTTTTATTCTACTATGAGTAGACCTGCATGTCAATCTTATAATTCTTAATTTTTCTTAATACTCTCAGAACATTTCCCCACAATAAAAATCCTTCGTAGTACCCTTAAGTACTCCGAAGGATTTCTTAACTTAATTATATTCCATAATAGATATTAATCATATGCCCTATATACTCAGCCACACCCGCACCATATTGAGAATCCGTTACTTCTGCAAGTTGATCTTTTTGCAGATACTCCTTGGCCAAATCTAATAAAATATTTCTGGCATTCTCCAAGCAAAACATTGCTTTATAATTCTCAGCCAGTTTTCTAACTGCCTCTATAGCAAGCTCCTTGTCGTTTCCTAACTTTGCCTTAACAAACTGCTGATATATTGCTTCATTATCCTGTACATTTTCCGCACCCGTTTTTTCTTGGTCTTCTTCTCCCAAAACTGCCTGTAATGCTTTCTCCTTGCCACCATACCATTTGAACAAATCAGCCATTGCCTGTTCATTTTCAAACCCTTTCGCCAAACACTCCCGATATGCCCCTTCACTTCCGTACTGCTTAATCTGCTCAGCTAACATATCCGGATTCATATGTTTCAAGGTATGGTCGACAATTTGCTCCACTTCTTCCTTACTAAATGCTTCAAAACTCATGGTATTGACTCCCTCCATAACATCTGAAATCAACTCAATAATTCCATTTAATCGATTTCTCTTATGTTCCAATAAAATTTTCTGCGCCGCAAGAGCCTGCTCCTTATTGTAATTCGGACTATTTACAATATCTTTAATCCCTTGCAGAGAAAAATCCAATTCCCTATAAAACAGTATCTCCTGCAGTTTCACCAACGCCTTCTCATCATACAGTCGATATCCAGACTCCGTAATCTGAGTCGGTTTAAGTAATCCGATTTCATCATAATAACGCAACGTGCGTATACTTAGACCTGTGATTTTTGATACCTCGCTTATTGTTTTCATTATACGTTTTCTCCTTTCCAATCACAGTCTAAAGGATTACGCTACGTGAGAGTCAATACCCAATATTACACTTTTTAGTACGTCTACTCCACTTCTTCCAGCCTCATACCTGCAAAGTTTCCATCCTCGCTAACAACTCTGTACGGAACATCCATTGTATAAACCACCCAGTTTGCATTATCCCAAGCAGATTCTCTGGGACTTTCTATAACCTTATTCTCTGCATCCAAACCATATCCCAAGCGAACAATATACACCTTATCACTATCCGCATTGGGCAGTATTCGCATCATCTGTCCGGGGCTTACCAGCATCTCTCCGCCTGCCTCGGCATTATATCCCATCTCTTTCAAATCCACCAGTTCTTCTGCATGATTACAAACAGTATCCCAAAGATACAACTTCTGCTCATCGTATATGACTGCATGGTTGGTATGATACACATAAAGCACCTTCAAATCTTCCGGTTTTTCTGCCTTAATTACCTCTTGCATATTACAAGATTCCTCAAAAGCACCTCCATAGGGCTCCATGCTTTCTCCCAATACAATTTCACAGTCCTCAAACAAAAGAGCTTCTACATTTTCCACATCCATGGTAACATCCAACCGAAACTCCACATATCCCTCCTCGGTCTGCGTATCCCCATTGTAACCGGTCTGTCCCACACCCGCATGTGGTTGCAGTAAAGTTCCATCCTTATAACGAATGGTAGGGGGCTGGATGGATTGTTTATCTGTAACATGGTACAGGTCTCTCCAATGCTCCCCATATAGCCTGATTACAGAAGAACTAATCTCCACCCCGGTAATATTCAATTGGTGAACATCTGCGGTAAACACACCACTTTGTGCAAACCTTCTGGACTCCTGGGTACTCGGCAGGGTAATGGGTATCTCCCAAGTACTTTCTACCAAAACCTCTGTAACACTTACCTTATCAGTTTCCGCAAAATGAATAAATTGAATCCCCACTTCTTCTCCTGCGTAATCCATATTCTCTTTTCGAAGCAGTTCCACCTCAAACAATGCAGCATTACCTTCCAAAGAATCCGGCATCATGCCACATGTGATACCGGCAAATTCTTTGTCCGATACTACTTCCAATTGCGCAAAAGAAGTATTTTCCGTTAACATTAATTTTTCAGAAGCCGCTACCCGAAACAGCAAATAATATCCCCTGTCCGTTCCCACACTCATAACTGCTTCTATCGTAACATCGTCTTTTTCCACCACTGCATATTCTTCTTTGGCAACACCTTCCATTACCAGCTTATCCGCCACTTCCTCCGACACACCCAGTCTTTCCTTTGCAGCTTCATGCCACTTGAAAATCCCCACCGCTCCTGCGGTTAAGGTTCCCATGGCAGCCACAATTGCCGCTACCAATAGTATCGCCTTCTTAACAGCAAACTTTTTCACGCCCGTTGGTTTCTGTTCCGATTCCAATTGTTGCAATGTATCCAAAAACTGTTCATGAAATCCTTGCGGAATTTCTTTAAAAATCTCCTTACTCATAACCTTCCTCCTACTCCTGCAAAAGTCCTTTTAATTGCTTCCTGGCACGGTTTAAACGACTCTTTACCGTACCTCCGGGAATCTTTAAAACCTCTGCAATCTGTGCAACAGAATAATCTTCCATATAAAACAATAGAACACATATCTTTTCCTTCTCTTCTAACTTGTTTATGGCCTGATACAAATCCAGATATTCTTCCTTAATGTACTCCTGCAAGTATTCCTTATCGGCTACTGTTTCCTCACAAAGATTCGTATAACGCCTCTTCTTACGTAACAGATTGTAGCATTCGTTTATGACAATTCTGGTTAACCAGGTTTTAAAATAGTCACTGTTTTGTAGTTTTTCTCTCTGGGCATAGGCCTTGGTGATAGCCTCCTGCACTGCATCGGCGCAGTCTTGCTCCTCATGCAATATGGAAAAAGCCACATGGAAAAGTGTACTTTCTGATTCTAATGTTCTTTGCAAAAAATCTTCTCTTTCCACCTTTGTCCTCCTTTGTACCGTTTTGATGCATCTTGTTTCAGTACATACATTAGACGTATTTGAATGAAGAAAGGTTCATAAATAAATTCCTAAATATTTTACATCTCCACCACTCTGGTTGCAATTTTCTCCCGAAAACGCACATCATGATCCACAATCAGCATAGTGGGTTGGTATTTGAGTAATAACTTCTCAATCTGCATTCTGGAAAATACATCAATATAATTCAAAGGTTCGTCCCAAATATACAAATGCGCACCGGTAAGTAAACTTGCCGCAATCAACACCTTTTTCTTCTGGCCCTCCGAATAATCTTCCATGTTTTTCTCAAACTGTACCCTCTCAAAATCCAGCTGACGTAAAATTGCAAACAGCAGACTTTCCTCCAAACCTTTTTC
>JAZNQI010000056.1:0-21651 GCA_045590095.1 Acetatifactor sp.
GGCTATCGGTACCGGTAAGGTTGCTACTACTGAGCAGGCTCAGGAAGTATGTAAGGCAATCCGTGACTGTATCGCAGAAGTTTATGATGATGCTACTGCAGCAGCTATCCGTATCCAGTACGGCGGCTCTGTATCTGCTTCAAGCGCACCTGAATTATTCGCTCAGCCGGATATCGACGGTGGTTTGGTAGGTGGCGCTTCTTTGAAGCCTGACTTCGGCGCTATCGTAAACTACAACAAATAATGCATTATAAATAATGTGTACTTAGACGCTGGGTAGTGAATAGACACTACCCGGTGTTTTTAATTATTGTAGTAGATTAATGTGGAATAAAATCTTTTGACAGAAACTGGAAGGGAATAAATACATGGGAAAATTGGTAACAGAGGAGATATGGGAAAAAGTGGCGCAGAAATTGAATGTATAATGTACATATTTTTGCAAAGATACGAGACTCCTCATAGTCTAAAAGAAGATATGTGCAGAAAAAGCCAGGAAAAATGATTTATTTTAAAGGAAAAGAAGGGTAAATGAAAGAAAGTAATATTGAGGAAATTATTACACAGATTTCCCGAAAATTTATGATATGTCCTACGAAAACAGAACGCTGTGCTGTTGGACAGGGAAATTATGTGTACATAGTGGAAACTTTAAATGATAAGTGTGTATTTCGCCTCAGTGAAGAAAAAGATGCTTACAAGGATACAATTTATTGGCTGGAGAGATTGGTTGGTCTGGATATTCCGGTACCTAAGGTATTGGGAAAAGGAGTTTATGCAGAGTATGAATACATTATATTGACGTACTTTGAAGGAAAAGATATTGGTTTAGTTTATAATGAGCTTACATATGAGGAAAAACAAAATATTGCCCGTGAAATTGTAGAAATCCAAAGAAAGATGGAATGTTTCAGATTAGAGAATATACCTGCAGATTGGTCTTGGAAAGCAGAAGTAGAAGGAATGCTTGAACGTGCAAAGTTGCGTATATTACAGAATGGTTATTTTGATGCGAAAAAGGTGGAGGCGCTATACA
This sequence comes from Acetatifactor sp., assembly GCA_045590095.1. Lineage (GTDB taxonomy): Bacteria > Bacillota > Clostridia > Lachnospirales > Lachnospiraceae > Acetatifactor. The sequence continues at coordinate 1,037 of JAZNQI010000056.1, forward strand.
AACTGAAAGAAGAATTAGCGGAGTATTTTGCAAGTATTGAACCTCTTGCTTATTTGGATGATGTAAGTACGAAGAACCTCATTATTCATAATGGTCATATTTCCGGTATTGTGGACATTGACTGGATGGGCATGGGAGATAAGTTAACATTCGCGGCATTAACCAATATGGCGCTTCTTAATATGGAGTGTGATACGGATTATGTACAATATATTTTAGAGGAAATGCAATTAAGTTCTGTTCAAAAGAGGGCATTTCATTTTTATACATTAATGTATTGTGTTGACTTCATGGGAGAGCGCGGTATGCAGTTTATGGATAAGAAGATAGAGGTTAATGATGCAATTATTAAACGTTTAAATGATTTATATGCTCAGCTTATGGATGAATGGAACGCAATGACATAGATTGGTATGGAAACGATCTTAAGGAAACTTAGTAGAAGGCTAAGGTATTCATAAAAGGTCGTTTTTATTTTTACAAAAAATATTTAAAAAACTATTGACAACCATAAAAACATAGTGTACTATTCAACTAGTACACTGGTACACATGAAGAAAGGAGATGCGTATGGAATTTTCTGCAAGTATACCAATCTATTTGCAAGTAGTGGATGAAATCAAAAGATTAATTATACGCGGTGATCTAAAGCCCGGTGAAAAGCTTTGGTCGGCAAGGGATATGGCACTACGATATCAGATCAATCCAAATACAGCCGCGAGAGTATACAAGGAATTAGAGATTTTGGAATTATGTTTTACAAAACGCGGTCTTGGGACTTATATTACAGAGTCCCCGGGAATTGTTGATACTTTACGAAAAGAACGGGCAGAGCAGATAATACAGGATTTCGTAAAGGAGTTTAAGACATTAGGATATGACAAGGACGCTTTACACAAGCTGTTAGATGATGTGTATTAAAATATGAATAGAACGTAGGAGGCTAATATGATAGTAGCAAAACAATTAGGAAAAAAATATATGAGAAAAGAGGCACTGAGAGGTGTTGATTTGACTTTGGAAAGTGGTAAGATTTATGCAATTCTGGGTCCTAACGGAAGTGGAAAAACGACCTTTATGAAGACGGTAGCAGGTTTAATTAAACCTACGTCCGGAGAAGTATTGTATAACAATGGTCCTATTGGTGTGGAATCTAAGAAGCAAATTGCATATATGTCTACAGAACCATTCTTTTATTCTTATATGACGGTGAAGGCTGTAGGAAAATATTTTGCAGACTTTTTTGAAGACTTTTCTATGGAACGATATGAGAATTTGATTCAAAGAATGGATTTGCGAATGGAAGATAAGGCAAAGGATTTGTCTTCCGGTATGGCAGCCAAGTTGAAGTTGGCTGCAACCATGGCAAGAGATGCAAAGGTATATATGTTGGATGAACCTTTGAACGGTATAGATATTATTGCCAGAGAAAAGATATTAAATACGATTGTAGAAGTGGCAGGAAACGATAAAACACTTCTGATTTCCAGTCACTTGGTAGATGAATTGGAAGCAATTGTAGATGGTGTAGTATTCTTGAAACGTGGAGAACTGGTGCTTTCGGGAGATGCAGAGGAAGTACGCGTACAACGCGGCAAATCCATCGTAGATTTATATAAAGAAATATATGCATAAGAGGTGAAGATATCATGGGAAAATTAATGAAATATGAGTTTAGAAAGCAATTAACATCAAAGATTGTAGTAGGAATACTGGCAGCAATTGCTGAAATAGTATTTTTGGCAGGTGTATTTACAGATACCCCAGATTGGGCCGGAATCGGATTGGCCTGTATGTTGATTTTAACTATTATTGCTTTATGCTATTTTAGTTTTGAAACCATTATTACATATTCGAATGATCTAAAAACGAAACAGAGTTATATGTTATTTTTGGTACCCAGAAATATGTACCAGATTGTAGGTTCTAAGATGCTCACAACGGTAATTCAGATTATCGGTGCAGGTGTTGCATTTTCTGCAATTATTGTGGGCAATGTATTTATTATTTTTGCTAAAAATGAAGAAGTAGAAGCGTTTTTTGAGGCGGCAAATGATTTCCTTACTTTTTTCGGAATGCGCGTTCATATGAGCGATGTAATATATGTAATTGCTTTGTTATTAATTACCTGGCTTGAATTTGTATTGCTTGCTATGTTTGCAATTACCTTATCTACTACATTTTTTGCTAATACAAAGTATAAAGGTGTCATCAGCTTTGGTATTTATTTTGTATTAAACTATTTACTTGGTAAATTTGCAAATTTTGCTTCAGACGGATTTGGAGAAAAAGAATACTTAATGATATCAACAGAGGGTTGGATATATATTGGTATATATACGGCAGCTATGATCATATGGTTCTTGGGTACTTCATGGTTATTGGATAAAAAGGTAAGTGTATAAAGTATGATTTACAAATAAGTAGAAAGGACAATGGTAAAAAACCATTGTCCTTTCTGTGTATCATGAAAAGAAAATTTATAGGTATTTCAATAATTCTTCACGAATTCCGTCCATTCTGGCATCAGAAAGACCGAAGTCCATTTCTTTGTAACTCCATGCACTTCTGGAGATAGAATACTTCTCAAAGATGCTGTTAATGTCTTTGTACCATTTCAAAGTTTCTTCGGGAGATACGATGTCGATTACACCATATTCGCCACAGTAAAGTGTGGTATTACACTCTTTTGCCTTTGCAATAGCAGAAGCGAAGAAATCATCAAAGAACTGGGGGGTAATCTTACATTCTTCATAGCTTAAACGTCTATTCTGGTCGAAAACGGTTACCCAGTGCGCACCCTGATGTGTAAATTCCAAAGGATCGTAGCAGTGGAAGTTGAATATTACCTTATCATCATAAGGGTCAGCCAAATCTTTAACAGCACAAGCGGAGTTGTTATAGTAGCTACCTACCAGAATGAGGGTATCAGGAGCGTATTCACGAATTCTCTTAATACATTCGTTGGAAATTCTGTTCCATGCATCAATATATTCTTTTGCAGTTACTTCGTTTAATAATTCAAATGCAACATGTGCAGGGTCATTACCGAAACGTTTTGCCAGCTGAATCCAAAGAGCATAGAAACGCTCCTGTAATTTTTCACTGTCAAAGAAACCGTCTTCTTTTTCTCCTGAGTCGAAGGAATAACCTGCCGTTTTATGAAGGTCGAGAACTGCGTTTAAGTTATATTTTCTGCACCATTCCAAAGCCTTTGCAATTCTTTCAAAACCGTCTTCTCTATAAGTACCGTCTTCATTTTCAACTACATTGTAGTCGAGAGGAATTCTCACATGATCCAGACCCCAGGAAGCAATCTTAGCAATGTCTTCTTCCTTGATGAAATTGTTCAAGCGTTCTTCGCTGTAATCGCACTGTGAAAGCCAACCGCCTAAATTAACACCTTTGTAAAACCCCATACTTTTTAACATTTTTTGTCCGCCTTTCTTTATTGAATTAACAAATATCGGCTTAGGAATGCCGAATCGTTGTTAAAAATAATATAACACAGAAAAGCTCCCGAAACTATCAAATAGATGTTGTTTTTATCAAAATCATGTCAAAATAGATGCGCAAAAGATAAAATGCTGATATAATAAATAAAAATGTGATATAAAGAAAAACAAGATAGTGATAGATTGAATAAAAGAATGATATTAGGAGGAAAGGATAATGAGAAAAATATCAAAAATAGTAGGAATATTTCTGCTGACAGGATTGTTAATGGCTTGTAGTAAAGAAGAGGGAACGGTAAGTGATCCTACACCGACTCCTGAACCGTCAAAACAGGAGACATCGAAGGAAAAGGAACCGGAAAAGGTTGAAGAAGCAGTAGATAATAAAGAGCCGGAAGAAGAGAAAGCGGTTGCAGTTGAAGTAGATTTTAAAGATGGTATGCCTGACGGATTTGAGGTGGCAAACGGTTGGTGTAACGGTAGTATGTTTAATGTTACATGGAGAAAATCAAATGTTACCTTTGAAAATGAAAAAATGCAGCTGATTATTGATCATGATTCCACTCCGAAGGACGGTATCCCATATTCGGGGGGAGAATTTCGTAGCAAGGATTTCTATGGATACGGAAAATATGAAGTGAGTATGAAAGCAGTTAAAAATGATGGAATTGTGAATTCATTCTTTACATATACCGGTCCTTCTGACAAAAATCCATGGGATGAAATTGATATTGAAATCTTAGGAAAGGATACTACAAAGGTACAGTTTAATTATTTTACAAGCGGTAGAGGAAATCATGAATATATGCATGATTTGGGATTTGACGCTGCAGAAGATTTCCATACTTATGCTTTTGAGTGGTATGAAGATAAAATCATTTGGTATGTGGACGGAGAAGCAGTGCATACAGCAATTACGAATATTCCGGTTACGAAAGGCAAGATTATGATGAATGCATGGTGCGGAACCGGTGTAGACGGATGGTTAAATGCATTTGATGACAGCAATTTACCGATTATGGCAGAATATGAATGGGTGAAATATACTCCGTTTGAATAGGGGACATGTATGGACATTAACAAAAAATTATCCCATGTGGAATTTTTAAATCGAGAATATAATGTTTCCCATTTATCATATGAACGGGAAATTGCATTCTTTGAAAGTATTAAAACAGGTAAGGTCGAAGAGGCAAAGAAGCTATATAAACCCCTTAATAGTGATGATTTGGGAAAGCTTAGTGAGGATGGCTTGCGAAATATAAAGTATCATTTGATTATTACGGTTGCGTTTATTACCCGTTATTGTATTGAAGGCGGTATGGAAATGGAGACTGCTTATAATCTGAGTGATATTTATATTCAAAATATTGATAAATGCAGCAATCAAGAGGAAATTAATCATCTGCATAAGGTTTTGATTGAAGATTATGCTAAGCGGATGCAAGTTATTCAAAAGACGACTCAATTTCCTAAAACAATTATGATATGTCTGGATTATATTTATGACAATTTACATACTAAAATCACTTTAGAGCAGTTAGCAGATACGGTAGGGCTTGCGCCCACCTATTTATCTAAGTTGTTTCATAAAGAAGTGGGGATGACTGTGTCTTCTTACATATTGAAAAAGAGGATAGAGGCTTCGGAGAATATGCTTAAATACTCGGAGTATACATGCACGGAAATATCTAATTATTTGTGTTTTAGTTCAGAGAGTCATTTTATCCAGGTGTTTAAGAAGATTACAGGATTTACACCCAAGCAGTACAGAGAGCGTTTTTTTAGGACAAGATGGGGGTCATAGAATTAGGAGGGGAAGCATATGAATGCAAAGAAGAATCAGTTATTTCAAGATATTTTGTTGGTGTTTAGGAAATGTTTTCCGTATATCGTGCGAGATGATGATACTGTGCTTCAGATTTTATCTCATGAAGGAAATTTGTTTGCGGAAGAAAGAAATGAAAATAATGATTTGATTGGGATTTCTGTAATCAATGAGAATGTAATTCTGCTGTTTTGCGTGGAAGACGGATACCGCAATCAGGGAATCGGAAGTCGATTATTAACCCGTTCTGAAGAATTGATTAGGGCCAATGGGCATAAAAGGGTAAAGTTAGGTGTGGGATTTGATTATTTTATGCCGGGTGTACCTACTTCAAAACGATATGCGGATTCAGTAAATGAATGTTTAGATGAGCGAGTGAATGAAGATGCCAGTCTTTTTTTTGAAGCACATGGATATAAGCATTCTCAGGACGGCAATATTTTTGACATGCGGTTTCCGTTAAAAGATTTTGTTCGAGAAGAATATTCTGTAGGAGATACGATTGACGGAATTACCTATCGGTTTGCAACGGAAAGTGACAGAAAAGCGGTTTATGACTGTACGGACGATGCACTGAAGGAGTTTACACAATGGTATAAGTCAGATGATTTTTATTGTTCAGAAGTAATCCCTAAGGTCTTGATTGCAACAGAAGGGGATATAGTTTGCGGTGCATTATTGGTTGAAATAGCGAATGAAAAACAGAAGTTAGGAACTGTGGGATGTACCTCTGTCAGACAGTCATGTCGTGGAAGAAAAATTGCGACACATATGGTTACATTAGGTACAAAATACCTTAGAGATATTGGCATGAAAGATGCATTTTTGAGTTATACATATACCGGATTGGATAAAATGTACGGATACGCAGGCTACAAAATTTTTGTTTATTATATGATGGCTCAAAAGGAGTTATAGTTTTATTGATTTTTTTAGTATAGTATGATATAGTAAAGCGTGAAAGTAAATTCCTTAAAAAAGAAGGAAGGAGTCTGTATTATGATTTTTAAATGTAAGAATTGTAGCGGAAATACTATATACAGTCCTGAACTGCATGCCTTATATTGTCCGTACTGTTCCAGTGAGAATACCGGGCAGAGAACTTGCGATGCATATCAGATTCAGGTATGTCCGGATTGCGGCGGTGAATTGGCTATAGAGGAGCATACTTCTGCGCTTCGTTGTAAGTATTGTGACAACTATATAATATTGAATGAGAGAGTAGAAGGGGAGTATCAACCGCACAAGATTATTCCTTTCAAGTTTAGTAAAGAGATGACCAAAAAACTGTTAAGGGATAATTTTAAACGTTGTGTTTTTGCACCTACTGATTTTTTGTCCGAAGCAAAATTGGACAGTATGCAGGGTGAATATGTACCGTTTTGGATGTATGATTATCAAACCAACTGCAGATATCAGGGCGAAGGTGTGAAAATCCGCAGTTGGAGAAGCGGAAATACAGAGTATACTGAAACATCTTATTATAGTTTGATAAGAGATTTGGATATTACTTACAATGATATTCCTGTGGATGCATCCATAAAGATGGACGATTCCATTATGGATATGATGGAACCTTACAATTATTCAGAGATGATTGAGTTTTCACCTGAATATATGTCCGGATTTGGCGGTGAAAAATATAATATGGCTTCCGGAGAGATGGAATTCAGAGCCAGGGAAAAAATGTCTAAAAGTGCAGATACTATTTTGAACCAGAGTGTCAGCGGATATTCCAGAGTTAATCAGCAGGTGAAGAATATTAGCGGACAAAACAGCAAGACAGAATATTCTCTTTTGCCTGTGTGGAAGTATACATATACGTATAAGGACGAGGTATATCCTTTCTATATCAATGGACAGACCGGAAAAATAATCGGTAAAGTGCCTGTTTCATTTAAGAAAGTACTTGCTTATGGTGCGACCTTGTGGGCATCATTGACAGGTATTATGCTTTTGGGCGGCTATATTTTAGAGAGACTGGTGTAATAGGAGGTACATATGGATACAGATGTGAAGAAGCTGGCAAGACAGCAGTATTTTAAGTATTTTAAAATATGGTTCATTGTACTGATTATCGCAGTAATAGCTGCCGGAGTTTTGTTTGTAATGAGTAAAATGAATCCTAAAGATTATCCGGAACGAGAAAATGATGATGCACCTTCCGAACGAGTATATGATAAGGCGGATGTGCTTTCTGATAAGGAAGAGGATAAGCTCAGAGATCTTATCGAGGAAACCGAAGCAAAAATTCAGTGTGACATCATTTTGGTTACCATTAATCAACCGGTTGAGAATCTGGATGAAGATGAAATAGAAGAGTACGATTACCGATATGATGATTGGGAACTCAATATGCAGGATATTGCAGATGAATTCTACGTTGATAAAGAATTCGGTTATAATGATTCCGGAGATAACGGGAACGGAATTCTGCTTTTGGACAATTGGTATCCGAATCAGGAGGGAACTCATATTACCACAAGCGGTGATGCTTATGCAATGCTTGGCGAATACGAAATAGACAGAATAATCGATGCTGTTTATGAGAGTATTGATGATGACCCATATGATGCTTACAAAGCGTATGTAAAAGCAGCAGAAAAATACTTGATTCCGGAAGAAAATGATGAAGGACTTGTGGTTTACGGCGAAAGTAAGGCATACTTAATCGGAGCAATTGCAATACCGATTATTGTGGCAATTATTTTTGTTTTTGTTAATAAGAAATCTAAAGCAGGAAAGGTTACTACAACTGCATCGACTTACGTGGCAAACGGAAGGCCTCGTGTGAATGTCAGCCAGGATAATTTCCTCAGAAAAACGGTTTCAACCAGAATTATTCAAACGAGTAGTTCGAGCGGCGGAACCAGAAGTGGTCGAAGCGGTGGTTTTGGCGGTGGTCATATAAGCAGAAGCGGAAGGTCTCTTGGTGGCGGAAGCAGAAGAAGATAAGTATTTCGGTATTATGACAATAGAAGATAGGTATTCTATAAAGGGCGTTCAGAAATGGAACGCCCTTGTTGTTTGTGGAAGTAAAAAATTGTCGCCGCCGGACTCGCGTAATTTCCTATAACATAAAAAAACACTCGCATGACGGTACGAGTGTTTTTGTATATATAGATTTAAAATTAAGCCATTGCATTAACAGCTTTGCTAAGACGAGAAACCTTTCTAGCAACGTTGTTCTTGTGGTAAACGCCCTTAGAAGCAGCCATCTCGATAACCTTAGTAGCATTAACAAGTTCAGCCTGAGCAGCTGCCTTATCACCAGCTTCGATTGCTGCGAATACTTTCTTCATAGCAGTCTTAACACCGGACTTGATTGACTTATTTTTCTCAGTTCTAATCTTTGCAACTTCGATTCTTTTCTTTGCAGATTTGATGTTAGCCAAAGTTCTACACCTCCCATTGGATTTGATTCAAGTTTTACTAGAAAATGTTTCACTTAAGCCAGACACGGACGACTAAGTAAACATACTCTTGTATTTTAGACAAGGATTACCATTTTGTCAATACATATTTCGTGTTTTTTAAGAAAAAATAGTGATAAAGTCATTTTTAGTTAGTGAAATGATAGTTGGAGGTATTTATGAATCGTTTTCAGGTAAGAACGGATTTGGTGTTAGAAGCACGTGAGAGTGTCACAGAAGGAAAACAGGAACTTCATGGAGTAAAAGTGGAGGAGTATGATATATTATCCCAAAATATTCATGTGACAAAAGTGTTTATTGAATCTAAAAATGCTGCAAAAGCAATGGGGAAACCGGTCGGGACATATATTACTATTGAGGCACCGGAATTGTTGGAGCCGGATGAGGATTATCATAGAGAAATATCAGAGTGTTTGGCGAGAGAATTGCAGGGTATATTACCGGGACCTAAAGCAGGTATGTCTATTCTGGTAGTGGGACTGGGGAATCGTGATGTAACAGCTGATGCATTAGGCCCCAGAGTACTGGATAATTTATATATAACGAGGCATATGATTCGTACTTATGGTAAGGCGGCCTATGAAAACAATTATGTGAATGAAGTCAGCAGTATGGAACCGGGGGTTATGGCAAAAACCGGAATGGAAACAGCTGAAATAGTGAAAGGTGTGGTTACGGAAACAAAACCGGATGTATTAATCGTGATTGATGCATTGGCAGCAAGAAGTACCAAACGTTTGAATCGTACCATTCAGATTGCCAATACGGGAATACAACCGGGCTCGGGTGTAGGAAATCATAGAAATGCACTAACTTTGGAAAGTTTGGGCCTACCGGTTATTGCAATTGGTGTTCCCACTGTGGTAGATGCCGCAACGATTGTTGGAGATGCGCTGGAAAGAATTGCAAGTAATAAAAAGGAATTGGATGACTGGAGAAGTAAGGAGAGATTCCGTGCTGCCTTTTCAGAATTAAATAACATGTATATGACAGGAAAAGATATTGATGCCATGATTAAAAGAGTAAGTTTTACTTTGTCCGAGGGAATTAATATGGCATTGGAGTTTATGGAATAGTGATTTGCTTTAACACATATATTGAAACAACAAGGGTTAGAAAGAATGTGTAAATGTTAAAGAAATACAGTGTTTTCTATGTGACATGTGGTTTGTTTTTGGTTTGGATGTTTATAAATCTTGAGTTCTTTGCACAAAAGTATGTGGATGTGTTCTTTCCGATACTTCAGTATAAAGAAGCTGATAGGATTGATATAGTACAAGCACAAAGATTGGAATGCTTGTTGCCGCTTTTACTTCCCGGAAATGAAGAAGTTATTGTTGCAAAAAGGGAGGATTGTTTTAAACTTACAAAACTTGAACCGGTGGAACTTTTAACGATGATGGAACTGGAAAATATCGGAGAAGAATGGCCATCACAGAATCCAAATGCCGGTAGTGACAAGGTAGACTTACCCGTGGAAGATGATATGATAGAATACCCTGAAGCAGAAGAAGCAGTACCGACGATGTTTGTTCCTCATTCTCTACAGAGAAAAATATCATTGGAAGAAATAGCAGATTATGATTCGTTGGTGAAAAACTTTTATACAATAGATTCCTGTGCCATGGTTGGGAGTGAGTATTTGGATGCGGAAAAATTGTCTCAAGTAGATTTAAGGATCACAAAATCTGCAGAGCAACCGCAAATACTTATCTATCATACACATGCTATGGAGGGATTTGCAGATTCTGTTGCGGGAGACGATTCTACCACAATTGTAGGAGTGGGTGCGCATTTGGCGCAAATATTAGAGGAGGAGTATGGTTATAAGGTGTTGCACCATGTGGCCAAATATGATGAACAAACCAGGGATAATGCTTATTCCAGAGCATTACCGGATATTGTAAAGATTTTGGATGATAATCCAAGTATAGAAGTGGTTATTGATTTACATAGAGATGCGGTGAATGATGATTACAAACTGGTCATGGAATTGGATGGAAGACCAACTGCCAGATTTATGTTTTTTAATGGTGTTAGTTGTACGAAAAAAACAGGAAAGATTGGATATCTGGAAAATGCAAATCAATTGGAGAATCTGGCGTTTTCATTTCAAATGAAAAAAGTTTCGGAAGAGTATTATCCCGGACTTACCAGAAAAAATTATATACACGGGTATCGATACAATATGCATTTGCTGCCAAGGACGACTTTGATTGAATTGGGCGCGCAAAATAACACGCTGGAGGAGGCTATGAATGCCTGTGATCCGATTGCACACATTCTGGATATGGTTTTGAGCGGGGCGTAAGTGTATAATAATTTATTGAAAAATATGCTGATAAAGATTATAATAAAAACATAGATGTTTCACCAAAAATGATGTTTTTTTATCGAATGAAATACTTAAGAATCATGGAGGATAAACAAATGAAAAAATTAAGAAATGCTTGTGCTCTATTCGTGGCTACTCTATTTGCGATTATGATGTACTCTACACCGATTATGGCTGCAGGAGAAGAAGTCGAAATGGCTGATATGCATGAATTGGAATCGATAGGTGTTTCCGTTTATGATGATGATGTAACGGATTCATATGGAAATAATTATTCTGGTAATATAGTTGAGTTTCATGAATATTGGGACGGACAATCATTAATCACATATGATTTAAATGGTTTGTATAAGTTGTTTTCTGCGAAGATGGTTTGTTCTACCAGAACAGGAAGCAGTGCGCAGATGTATGTCGGCATTTTTGCTGATGGAGAGTTAATATATGAACTTAAAGATTATACTAGACAAAAACCAGCAGAAATAGTTGAGTTGGATGTTTCCGGAGTTGGTGAACTTACAATAAAAGTGTATGGTAAAGGTAATAATTCTTACTTATATTTTGTAGATTCATTTTTTACAAAGAGTGATATGGTTATGATGTATCCTTCAAGAGAAAGTTTGGATGATTTGGTTATTATTGATTCTAAAAATTGTGATACAACGGCTGAATTGTTTGTTGATGTTTTTGGAAATATACATAATGGGAAAACGGAGTTACGTGCAACGTGGTCAGACTCGTATGCTTTATTTTATTTAGATGAGAGATTTAAATATTTTTCTGGTTGTATTGTTCCTGGAAATTATACTGGAAAAAAATCTGTGTCGATGACCGTCAAGTTTTACCTTGACGACATAGAGGTATTTAGTCAGGGAAATATAACAAGGAATACGGCTCAAATTGATTTTGAAATAGATGTGACAAACGCAAAAGTCCTTAAAATTTTAGCTATGGATTCGGATTATAACGGGGCTGATGCATATATTTACGTCACAGACAGTATTTTAAAAGGACATGAACACACGCCTGGAGAATGGGTTGTAGAGTCAGAAGTAACATGTCTGGCGAATGGTACTCAAAGCTTATATTGTACTGAGTGCAATGAACTTATAAAGACAGAAGCAATTGCTTCTACTGGACATCAACCGGATGGAAATACAGTTACCATTAAAGAAGCAACATGTTCTGAGCAGGGTGAACAGGGACAACATTGTCTTATATGCGGAACACCTGTTGAAGTGAAAAAGATTGCGATGTTAGAACATGTTCCTAATGGAACTTGGGTGGTAAGCAAAGAAGCTACCTGTACTGAAGTAGGGGAGGAAAAGCAAAATTGTTCTGTATGCGGAGATGTTGTTGAGACACGAGTAATTGAGAAAAAATCTCATGTTACCGGTGCGGGATGGGTTGTTGTTGAAACAAGTACATGTAGTAAAGAGGGTCTTCAACAAAAGAATTGCAATGTGTGTGGTACATTGATGGAGGAAAAAAGTATTGAAATGCTGGAACATGATTTTGAATCATGGGAAACAGTTAGTGGTAGTGTATGGAATAATCCGATAGTGAAAGAACGTACTTGCTCTGAATGCGGAGAGACAGAAGAGATGGAAGAGACAGTGATGCCTTGGTTAAAACCGGTGGTAATTGTGGTATCGATTCTTTTGGTTTTGGGAATTATTGTATTGATAATTGTGAAATTGAGAACAAAAAAGACGAAGTTTAGACAATAGAATTTAAATAAGTATTAGTAAGGGTCCGGTGTATAATCGAGGACCCTTATTTTATGGTTTTGAGCGGAGCGTAAGTGATGATTTGAATATTGCACTATTTTCCTATTTCTGTTACAATCATACTAATTGTGAGATAATGTATTTTTGTATAAGTGAGGAAAAATAGATGGCAATTACAGACCAGAGTAAAATTCGCAATTTTTGTATTGTTGCACATATAGATCACGGCAAATCTACTTTAGCGGATCGTATTATTGAAAAGACAGGACTTTTGACAAGCAGAGAGATGCAAGAACAGATTTTGGATAATATGGAGCTGGAAAGAGAGCGTGGAATTACCATTAAAGCCCAAACGGTTCGTACCATTTACAAGGCAAAGAATGGGGAAGAGTATGTTTTTAATCTGATTGATACTCCGGGGCATGTAGACTTTAATTATGAGGTCAGCCGTTCCCTCGCAGCTTGTGACGGTGCTATTTTGGTTGTAGATGCTGCTCAGGGAATTGAAGCTCAGACTTTGGCTAATGTGTATTTAGCCCTTGACCATGACTTAGATGTATTTCCTGTTATTAACAAGATTGATTTGCCCAGTGCAGAGCCGCAGAGAGTTATTGAGGAAATTGAGGATGTTATAGGTATTGAAGCACAGGATGCTCCTTTGATTTCGGCCAAAAACGGTATTGGTATTGAAGATGTGTTAGAAGCAATTGTAGAGAAGATTCCAGCACCTAAGGGTGATGCAACGAAACCATTGCAGGCATTAATTTTTGACTCAGTGTATGATTCATATAAAGGTGTTATCATCTTTTGCCGTATTGTAGAAGGTACTGTTAAAAAGGGAACTACTATTCGTATGATGGCAACCGGTGCAAAGCAGGAAGTAGTGGAAGTGGGCTATTTTGGTGCCGGTCAGTTTATTCCATGCGAAGAATTGACGGCAGGCATGGTAGGATATATTACTGCATCAATTAAGAATGTACGGGATACAACAGTGGGAGATACCGTTACGGATGATAAGAATCCTTGCACTGAGCCTTTGCCGGGTTACAAAAAAGTAAACTCTATGGTGTATTGTGGTATGTATCCGGCAGATGGAGCGAAATATCCGGATTTGCGTGATGCTTTGGAAAAGTTGCAGTTAAATGATGCATCTTTAAATTATGAGTCGGAGATCTCTATTGCTTTGGGATTTGGCTTCAGATGCGGTTTTCTTGGCCTGCTTCATTTGGAAATTATTCAGGAACGTTTGGAAAGAGAATACAACCTGGATTTGGTGACTACCGCACCGGGAGTAATATACAAGGTGTTCAAGACTAACGGAGAAATGATTGAATTGACCAATCCTTCCAATTTACCTGATCCTGCAGAAATTGAACATATGGAAGAACCTATTGTTAGTGCTGAGATTATGGTGACACAGGAGTTTATCGGTTCTATTATGGAGCTGTGCCAGGAACGCAGAGGTCGTTATCTGGGGATGGAATATATGGAAAATCGTGCATTGATTAAGTACGAGCTTCCCCTAAATGAAATTATTTACGATTTCTTTGATGCGTTAAAATCACGTTCCAGAGGTTATGCTTCCTTTGATTATGATATTAAGGGATATGAAGAATCCAAATTGGTAAAGCTTGATATTCTCATTAACAAGGAGGAAGTGGATGCACTTTCCTTTATTGTACATGCTGACTCTGCTTATGAGCGCGGTCGCAAAATGTGTGAAAAATTAAAGGATGAGATTCCCCGACATTTGTTTGAGATTCCCATACAGGCAGCTGTAGGAGGTAAAATTATTGCCAGAGAAACTGTAAAAGCCATGCGAAAGGATGTATTGGCAAAGTGTTATGGTGGTGATATTACACGAAAGAAGAAGCTGTTAGAGAAGCAAAAAGAAGGTAAAAAACGTATGCGTCAAGTGGGCAATGTAGAGATTCCGCAGAAGGCGTTTATGAGTGTTTTGAAACTGGATGAAAAGAAATAAAAGGAAAAGAGAGTCGTAATGGGCTCTCTTTTATACTAATAGGAGATCGTGAGTTGGAGATATATATTCATATACCCTTTTGTGTGAAAAAGTGTAAATATTGTGACTTTTTATCTGCTCCTGCAGATTCAGAGGCACAAAATGCATATATGGAAGCTTTGTGTAAAGAGCTTGAGATGCGAAGTGCTATATATGGAGAGCGTGAGATTACCAGTATATTTATCGGGGGTGGCACTCCTACTTCTGTTGAAGCCAAATGGATTGTGAGAATTTTGGAGTTGATAAAGACAAAATATAACATGTCTGAACATGCAGAGATTTCTATGGAAATGAATCCGGGTACAGTTGATAGGGAGGCTTTGAAACAATATAAAGCTGCCGGCGTTAATCGCCTCAGTATCGGACTCCAATCGGCCAATGATGCGGAACTGAAACGTATAGGCAGAATACATGATTATAAAACATTTGAAGACTGTTATCGAATGGTTCGTGAATTCGGATTTAATAATGTGAATGTGGACCTTATGTGTGCGCTTCCGGAACAGACTTTTTCGTCCTTTCAGGAGTCTTTGGAAAAGGTGGTGCATTTATCACCTACACCTGAACATATTTCCGTATATAGCCTTATTTTGGAAGAAGGAACCCCCTTGTATAAAGAGTACGAAACTGCCGGATTAAACCTGCCGGATGAGGAAGAAGAACGTCGTATGTATGAGTATACCGGCGAGTATCTGCAAGCATGCGGTTATGGACGGTACGAAATTTCCAATTATGCCAAATGCGGGTATGAATGCCGGCACAATGTCGGATATTGGAGACGGGATGACTATTTGGGCTTTGGTATAGGTGCGGCTTCTAAAATTGGTAACAGACGTTTTTCAAATACCGTGGATATTGTTGAATATCAATCAAATCCCGGTGATTCTTATGTGAATATACAAGAACTTACCAAACAGGATGAAGTAGAAGAAACCATGTTTTTAGGACTTCGCATGATAGAAGGAGTTTCTTTCTCTGAATTTGAAGAGTTGTTTGGAGTATCCATGCAAAAAGTGTATGCTCAGGTAATACAAAAACATTTGCAGAATGGGTTGTTGATGCTTGCTACAAAGGGGGATGAGAAGTACCTGCGCCTTACGCAAAAAGGCTTGGATGTAAGTAATTATGTTATGTCTGACTTTTTGGAGCCTGGCCTTTTTTGAATTTCAAAGCACTGTAACTGTCCTAAGCACATAGAATAAGTTTAAGAGTAATCCTACGGAGGTTGCGTTTTGAAAAGTTTTCAAAAACCGTTAACCGCAGGAGAGGAAGCTTATTATTTGCAAAAAATCAGAAGCAATAATAGACAGGAAGCAAAACAGGCAAAGGATATTTTGGTGGAACGAAATATGCGTTTGGTCGCACATATTGCAAAGAAATATCAGAATGTAGGAGAAGAATTAGAAGATTTGATATCCATTGGATCTATTGGTTTGATTAAGGCGATTGATTCGTTTGACGTGAGGAAGGGGCGTTTGGCAACCTATGCCTGCAAATGTATAGACAATGAACTTTTGATGATGCTTCGCGGAAAGAAAAAGACATCACGGGAGGTGTCTTTGTTTGAACCTATAGGGCAGGATAAAGAAGGAAATGAAATACATTTATTGGACATTATAGAACAGCAGCAATATGATATTGTTGATGAGTTAGAAAAGGAAGAAAAAATCAGGAAACTTGCAGGTTTCATGAAAGATATGCTGACGAAAAGAGAGTGCGAAATACTCATTTTACGTTATGGACTGTCAGGAGAAGAACCACTTACTCAAAGTGAAATAGGCGAATTATATTCTATCTCAAGGAGTTACGTGAGCAGAATAGAGAAAAAAGCATTAAATAAGTTAAAAAACAAATTTGAATGTGAATGAATTGTGTTGTCAAAAGGGCGAAATTAATGTATAATATACATGGTATTAGGGGGAATATACATGCAATTTGTAAAAACAGAAGACTTGAAGATTGGAATGCGTTTAGCAAAACCACTTTACAGTAAGCAGGGAGTCTTACTTTTTGACAGAGATTCTAAGCTTACACAACAAGGAATTAATAGTGTAAAAAATTTTGGCTTGTTAGGCGTATATGTATTGGACCCTGCAGAACCGTTACCACCCATCTCGGAGGAAGATGTGGCATTTGAGAGCTTTCAGACAATGATGGTCTTTCAGATAGAGGAAGAATTAGAAAAGATACGTCAGACCTCCAGAGTACATAAGATGCAAATTCTTGCAGGAATGATCATTAAACAATATGGTCATACGGATAAGAAAATATATTTTTATCAAAATTTGAGAAGCAGAACGGATTTTGTATATAAACATTCATTGAATGTAGCAATATTGTGTACATTGATTTCGCATGCGCTGAATATTCCTTTGCAGGAGCAGATGAATACCGTTTATGCAGCATTGGTGCATGATATCGGTAAGTTGGATGTATACAATATGATTGGTGAAAATATGAATGTACATCCTGATAAATTGTGGGATGCGCAGTTTGCAGCAGGTTCTTTGATTGAAAGTGCTTTTCTGGATGGTATATCCGTGAGAAGAATATGCTATCAGGCGGCGAGAGTACAAAGAGAATTTGAAACTGGAAAAGTAACACCTGTCAAAATGGTAATGGGTGCTAAAATATTGATGGTAGCCAATCGTTTTGATGAGATTACTGCAATGCAGTTACATGCCAATAATTCGGACTCAGAAGTGCGTGCCCTGAAGGAAATGATGGACAAGCCGGAAATATATGACCCGGAAGTGGTACATGCTTTGACACAGGTAATACATATTTTGGCTCCCGGAGTCAGCGTGATTTTAAATAGTAATGAGAAGGCGCTTGTGTTAAAGGAAAATCCAAGAAATATACTTAGGCCGATGTTGTTAAGTTTCAGAGATAACAGTATTATAGATTTAGCATTGGCTGACTATTCTGATTTGATAGTAGTAGATGTATTAAAAAGCCTGGATAACAGGTGCATTATTGATAATGATACATTAAAAATGGCAGGATTTTAAAAGAGGAGGATATAGATTATGCCAAATATTGAGGATATACTCAAAGTAGCAAAGGATGCTGGGGCGTCCGACGTACATTTAACAGTAGGAATACCGCCTAAGATGCGTGTATATGGTAATTTGATTACCATGGATTATCCGAAATTGCTTCCCGCAGATACTTTGGATATTTTGATTTCTATCATGACAGAAACACAGCGTGAGCGTTTTGAAGAACGGGGTGAATACGATATGTCGTTCTCATTACCCAATGTTGGACGTTATCGTTTGAATGCTTTTAAACAGCGTGGTTCTATTGCTATGGCATTCCGTTTGGTTGGAACAGAGATTCCTTCTCCCGAATCATTGGGCATTCCTAAGTCCATTGTTGATTTGTATACGCGTAAGCGAGGATTGGTATTAGTTACAGGACCTACCGGTAGTGGTAAGTCTACTACATTGGCAGCTGTAATTGATAAGATTAATACCTGTAGAGATGCACATATTATTACCTTGGAAGACCCTATCGAGTATTTGCATCAGCATAAATTATCCATGGTTAACCAGAGAGAAATCGGCTTGGATTCCGATAATTACTCCAATGCACTTCGTGCTGCACTTCGTGAAGACCCTGACGTTATTCTTATCGGAGAAATGCGTGACTTTGAAACTATCAGTATCGCGATTACTGCAGCAGAAACAGGACACTTGGTATTGTCAACCTTGCATACCATTGGTGTTGCAAGTACCGTAGACCGTGTAATTGACGTTTTCCCGCCTCATCAGCAGCAGCAGATTCGTGTACAGCTTGCAAACGTTTTGGAAGCAGTTATTTCACAGCAGTTGATTATGACAGCGGACGGAAAAGGACGAGTAGCGGCATTTGAAGTAATGCATGCAAATCATGCGATTCGTAACCTGATTCGTGAAGGTAAATCACATCAGATTCCTTCTATTATTCAGACAAATCGTAAGATTGGTATGATTACTATGGATGATGCTATTTTCCAATTATATGTGGATGGTAGAATTGATCGTGATATGGCAATTCAGTTTGCGCAGGATCCTGATGCAATGGATTCCAGAATATAATAAGTATGATAGAGCTCGAAGAAATTCGGGCTCTTTTTTTATACGAAGTATTGAAAAATAAAATTATTATGTTAAAATAAGTATAAGTCTTATATATTTTGTCTATACAATTCATTTTATCTGGCATATTCTGCCAAGTTTCAAGACGAAAAGGCGTAATTTAATAATTTCATGAAAGGAGAATTTATGTTTAGTTCAGTGTTAACCGGATGCGTGGCAGGTATGGAGGCATTTCTTTTGCATGCAGAAGTGGATATCTCCAATGGATTGCCGGGATTTTGTATGGTGGGTTCTTTGGGCAACGAAGCTAAAGAAGCGAAGGAGAGAGTGCAGGTGGCGTTGAAAAATTGTGGTTATCATATTCCGCCTAATAAAGTGACAATTAATTTGTCCCCTGCCAATATTCGAAAAGATGGTACAGGATATGATGTGCCTATTGCAGTGGGGTTGCTACAGGATTTGGGATTTTTTGAAGCAGAGAGTACGAAAAATATTCTTTTCATCGGTGAATTAGGGCTGAATGGAGAAATAAAGCCTGTAAGCGGTATTTTGCCCATAGTAAGAGCGGCATCCTTGGCGGGTGTGAACTGCTGTATTGTACCCTTTGATAATGTATTGGAAGGAAGTGCAATTCCGGGAGTTAAAGTAAAAGGAGTTGAGCATATATCACAACTTATTAGTTATCTGCAGGAAAGAGATGAAAGGCAAAGAGAAAACATATTACCAACATATCCATGCGTTTTAGAGAAGATACAGAAGAGGAACCAAGAAAAAGAACAATTAGATTTTGAGGATGTAAAAGGTCAGGAAGTGGCTAAAAGAGCGGCAGAGATTGCAGCGGCGGGATTTCACAATTTGCTTATGTCAGGACCACCGGGAGGCGGAAAAAGTATGATTGCACGCAGAATTCCGGGGATTTTACCGCGGTTAACTGCGAAAGAATGTCTGGAGGTTTCTGCAATTTACAGTGTTGCAGGCATGTTAAATGCAGAAAATCCGTTGATTACGGGGAGACCGTTTCGCAGTCCGCATCATACTATATCTAATGCTGCATTAGTGGGAGGAGGGCTTAGAATACAACCGGGAGCTATCTCTCTTGCGCACAGAGGTGTTCTATTTTTGGATGAGTTGACAGAGTTCCCAAGATATATATTGGAGTGTTTGCGTCAACCATTGGAAGAACATACGGTATCCATAGCAAGAGCTAACGGTAGCTTTAATTATCCTGCAAATTTTATGCTGGTATGTGCTATGAATCCCTGTCGTTGCGGATATTATCCGGACAAAAACAGATGTACCTGTAGTGAAAAAGAAATTCGTAGTTATTGGGGTAAATTATCAGGCCCATTACTGGATAGAATTGATATGTATGTAGAAACTGCCAGAGTAGATTTGGATAAATTACAAAGTACAGGGAAAGGGGAAGGTTCGGAAAGTATTCGAAAAAAGGTGGAAAGAGCAAGAAAGATACAGGAAAAGCGTTTTAGGAACAGAGAATATTCTTTTAATGCAGAAATGCCGGCGTCTGATATTGAATCATTCTGTGCTTTGGGAAAAGAAGAAAAACACTTAATGGAGCTTGCATATCGTAATCTGCAGTTAAGCGCAAGAACATATCATCGTGTATTGAAAGTGGCCAGAACCATAGCCGATTTAGATGGTTGTGATTGTATAAAAAAGCAACATATAGCAGAAGCTTTGGCATATCGTTTAACAGAAAGGAATGACAGAAAG
>JAZNQI010000057.1:0-6102 GCA_045590095.1 Acetatifactor sp.
GCCCGATCTGCTTTCAGGTGGGACGCTTGAAGCGTTTGGTAACAAACGTTCTAGATAGATGATCATTCACGACATAACCCGGCTTATCGTTTTACTTACATGAAAATAACTCGACAATGCTGGTTTATCAACCGGTTTGCCGGGTTATTTTTGTATGGAGGATGGGTATGAATAAATCACAGTTAGTTGAAGAACTGAAAAAAATAGGACTGCGGGAGGGCATGATACTTGAAGTGCATAGCTCACTCAGTAGTTTCGGACATGTGGAAGGCGGCGCAGAAACAGTTATTGAAGCGTTGATGGAATGTGTAGGAGAGAAAGGCAGTATTTTCATGCCGGCACTTGCCTTAAGCCCGGAATTGGAGCTGACAGAGAAAGATAAAGAGATGGGCATTACTGTGAAAATAAAAGTACTGACCGAAGATGCGCCGAGAACTGCCATGGGTGTTATTGCAGATACATTCAGACAAAGGGATGATATCAGCATGGGTAAAGGTGTAATTAGAACTGTCGGCTGGGGACTACACGCTGAGGAAGCTGCAAGGGGTGGTTTGGATTATGTGCTCCATAATGGTGGAAAGGCATTGTTACTTGGCGTGGACATTTACAAATTGACTGCCATGCATTATGTGGAAGATGCTTTGCCAAAGGAAATCAGTGATATGTTTGCACCCACGGAAGAAATCAATCAGAAATATCCTCCAGAGGAATGGTTTATGGAGGCCGGTGAACCACCGGTAAAACCATGGTATACCATTCAGGATATGGCCAGAGAAAGAGGTCTGATTAGAGAAGGGGATATCGGAAATTGTAAATACATGTTTTTTGATGTTTGGGATGTGGTAAGTATTTACAAAGAAGAGCTGGAGAGGAATCCGTTTAAATTGTATGGGTTGACTTGTTAATTAAGTGAGAGGATGCTGATTAATGAAAAAAATAGCAATAATAGATGATGATATCCATATTGGAGATATGTTGACTGAAGTACTAACTCAGGAAGGTTATGATGTTTTACGTGCTTATTCGGGAACAGAAGCGTTATATCTGCTTTCACAGAATAAGCCGGAATTAGTACTTTTGGATTTGATGTTGCCGGGATTATCGGGAGAAGAGGTTCTTTCTCGTATTGAAAACATCCCTGTGATTGTTATCAGTGCGAAAGTAGATGTGCAGGACAAAGTAAACCTTTTAATGAGTGGTGCAGTCGATTATATGACCAAGCCGTTTGATACAAAAGAATTACTTGCCAGAATTTCTGTGCAATTACGAAAGTCTGAAATACAAGGTGATGTACCAACACTTTCTATTGGAGATTTAAGTTTAGATAAAATGGCACTTGTTCTTACTGTAAAAGGACAGGTGATTAGATTAACAAGAACGGAGTATGCGATTATAAAATTATTGATGGAAAATCCAAGGCAGGTTATTGCAAAGAGTGTTCTCTTGGAACGTATTGGTATGGATACACCTGATTGTACAGAACGTTCTTTAAAGCAGCATGTCAGTAATTTGCGTAAGAAAATGCAGGATGTAAGCGGAGTGGATTACATTGAAACTGTGTGGGGGATAGGATTCAAATTAGCAGAACAAAAATCTTGACGAAATCTTGACATTTTTCTTGACCACTTTCTTGACTTTTGTTTTGTATACTGGAGTCAATGAAGTGGAGGAAAAATCCTCTGCCTGCATAATCAGGCGGGCATTTTCCTTCGGAAAACAAGGAGGATTCTATGAATTACGTTTTACAGACAAGTAAACTGACCAAAAAGTATAAGAACTTTTGGGCATTAAAAGGTCTCAGTATGCATGTTCCGCAAGGTTCTATTTACGGATTGGTAGGAAAAAACGGAGCCGGAAAGACGACACTGATACGTTTGATTTGTGGATTGCAGAAGCCGACAAAAGGTGGATATATTCTTTATGGAATAAAGGATACCGATAGAAGAATTGTAAAGTCTCGTCGTAGGATGGGAGCAGTTGTTGAATCCCCTGCTATCTATATGGATATGACGGCAGAGGACAATTTAAAGCAGCAGTGTCTTATTCTCGGAATACCATCCTATGATTCGATTCCGGAAATATTAGAGTTGGTAGGATTGCAGAATACCGGGAAAAAGAAAGCCAAAAACTTTTCGCTTGGTATGAAGCAGAGACTTGGCATTGCAGTTGCGTTGGTTGGAAATCCGGATTTTTTGGTGATTGATGAGCCGATAAACGGACTTGACCCACAGGGCATTATAGAGATTCGTGAGTTGATTTTGAAGTTGAATAGGGAATATCAAATTACGGTATTGATTTCCAGTCACATTTTAGATGAACTTGCGCGTCTTGCAACTCATTACGGATTTATGGATGATGGGCGTATTGTAAAAGAAATCAGTGCAGAAGAACTGGATAACATTTGCCAAAAGTGTCTTTATGTTGAGGTTTCTGACACTATGTTACTTGCAAGAGTGTTAGATGTAAAAGGGGTTTCCTATGACATTTTGTCAGACACAGCCGCAAATATTTACGGAAAAATAAGTTTAACGCAATTAGTTATGGCATTACAAAAAGTAGGTTGTGAAGTTATCACTTCTCGAGAGCAGGACGAAAGTCTGGAAAGCTATTTTATTAATCTTATCGGAGGTGAAAAGCATGACTAAATTATTACGCGCGAGTGTACGCAGATATACGCATAATGTCATATTTTGGATAGCGACTATATTAACTCTTGGAATTGCTGTTATCGTTAGTTTCAGTGCGAGAAATACCTTTTATGACGATGCCATGGTCATTGCCCAAATGGTAATTCATGCGATTATGATTTCTTGGGTAGTCGGCAAAGAGTTTAAAGAGGGTATCTTTAGAAACAAAGCAATTGTTGGTCATAGCAAAGGTAATATTTTTCTGGCTGAGTTAATCTCCGGTGTGGGGATTGCATTTGTATTGTATTTGTTATATGCAATTATCTTTGTAGTAGTAAATTTTTATGAAGTGCCATTATTACCGGCTTCATTGATTGTGACAATATTCATTGATTATGTGTTACTCAATATGTGTCTTGCTGCAATTTTTGTGACTGTCAGCTGTTTGTTGTCGCATCAGGCTACGATTGCTATTGTGAATCTTATTTTTGTGCTGCTAATGGTAGTTGGTAGCCAGCGT
Organism: Acetatifactor sp.; assembly: GCA_045590095.1. GTDB lineage: Bacteria > Bacillota > Clostridia > Lachnospirales > Lachnospiraceae > Acetatifactor. The sequence goes on from JAZNQI010000057.1 coordinate 3,148, forward strand.
TTTTATGGGGAGTTGTCACAGCCGCAATATTATGAACATTATGAGACTATAAATTCGGAATGGATCGATGAGAACGGGAATATTCGATATAAGGAAGTGAAGGTGGAAGGTTCTGAATATCTGGTTGAGAATCCGACTTATATTGGTGGAGCAAAGCGTAATATTTATGAGACGATTTACAAACTTTCTCCTTATGGACATATTATCGAATTTGTGTATTTTAACATGGATTGGCATGGATATGACTATGTTACGAATGAATTTGCCGAGGAGTTGGGTATGACCGGAGATGAGGCATGGGAAATGATAATCGGTGATAATGTGATTACCGACGAAACTATCGAAAAGTTTGATACTAATTTAATTTATTCCTGTGTTCTGTTGGTATTGGTAAGTAGTATCGGATATATTGGATTCAGGAGGAAAGAATTGAAATAAAAGGAGTGAGAAAATGCTTTTGCCATGGATTTTGTGCAGTATACTGGCAGTGGCTCTGTTGGCTGTAATTATAAAAAATTTTATGCTCAAAAAAAGTATGGATGAAATCTGTACAGAGTTTAGGCGGAGTATTGCAGAGGATACGAACGTGCAGATTGCTATATCATCAGGTGATAAGACTGCGAAAAATTTGGCAAAGGCGATTAACCAAGAGCTATCTCAACTGCGCAAATTGAAACAGCAGTATGCGAACGGAGACCGTGAGATAAAAGAGGCAGTAACGAATATTTCTCATGACTTAAGAACGCCGTTGACTGCTATTAACGGATATTTGGATTTGTTAGAACGAGAAGAGAAAAGTGAAAAGGCGCAAAAGTATATTTCTCAAATCAAAAATCGAACTAAAAACTTAAAAAGCCTTACAGAAGAGTTGTTCCGATATAGTGTGGTTACAACTACGCAGGATTTGAAATTGGAGCGTCTGGATATGGTTCGGGCATTGGAGGAGAGTTTACTCTCCTTTTATGCCGTTATGCAGGAAAAGGGAATTCAACCGGAGATTACAATCCCGGAGGGACCGGTTTGGCTTGTTTTGGATGCAGGCGCAGTGAATCGTGTTTTTTCTAACATAATCAGTAATGCAGTGAAATATTCCGATGGAGATTTGGCTGTGTCCATGAATGAAAATGGTTGCGTAACATTCACAAATATGGCAAAGTCGTTAAGCACAGTAGAGGTAGGGCGATTGTTTGACCGTTTTTATACGGTGGAAGCAAGCCGTAATTCAACCGGTTTGGGACTATCTATTGCTAAGGTATTAACGGAACGTATGGGGGGAATATTTCTGCACATTTGCAGAATGAAAGGCTGTATGTCACGCTGGATTTTTCGTGATTTGATTGGATATATTGTAGTATATAGAAGAGGATGTCCTCGGCCTGATTTCGGGCGCATATATAACCTAATGAGGTAACCCTGAATGACGTCAGCACTTGGCGAGGTTTTTCACGAGCCTAGTACTGCTACGTCGTTCACTAAGCGAGAGCGGGTCCGAATAGGTTATATATGCGCCCGGAAGCAATGCCGAGGACTTCTTGTTACTCACGACTTTTATAATACTCATGCACCAAACTCCGGTATCCCCAGTCCTTTAATTGCTCATAAGAGATACGATAATTTCCCTTATAATGCCTACCTGTTACGGTATAACGTATGTATTCCTGAAAATAATTGTCGACGAGTTTCAGACCTTTGTCCGTGGTTAAATTGGGGAAGAACCAGCGACTCCAGGTGAATTCCTTGGTGTCTTCGTCATCCTCTTCATCCAAGGTGGGAGTGCCGAAAAACTTACGGTTCATGGCATGTATCAGGCCAATGGCACCTTTTTCATAGGGAAGGCCTTTGCTACGGCTCCAACGGCGCAGGGCATCTGCCTTACGCTTGATTTTGGCTTTGGTTTTCCGCAAGGTGGTATCGGAGAGGTCAATTTCACCGTTGTGATAGGAGAAGCCCAAGAATTCCCAAGTTTCTCCCGGGAAGCTTATCTTTACTTTGTCCGGATTAATGACCAGTCCCAAACTTTCTATTTGCGTATAGAGCATATTCTGATATTTTTCTAATTGTTCCAAACTTTCAGCAAAAATCAAAACATCATCGGAGTAGCGAAAGTACAAGACACCTAATTCTTTAAAATAGCAATCCATCTCCTTTAAGTACACATTGGCAAAAAAGGGAGAGGTGGGAGTACCCGCCATAGCACCGTGATTTTCGTGAAGGAGTTTGGTGCTTTCCATGACGCGGTTTTCTTTCAGGATTTTAGAAAAAAGTTTGTACAACGGCAAATCGGTATCCTGAATAAAGGATAGCTTTCCCAGTAAAATATCCACATCAATAGAGTTAAAATAATTGCTGATATCTACTTTTAAGCAATACATTTGTCCGATATTTTTTGTGGAGCGGATACGGTGTATAGCCTCCCAAACACCGAAGTTTCTACGGAAGGCATAGCAGTTATCGCAGAAGTATCCGTCATAACGGTACAAGTGAAAAGCAATGAATTTCAGTAAAATACCATCCGCACCGGGAAATGTGTAAATCACACGCTTTTTGCGGGAGCCCTGCTTATTAATGGTTCGTTTCTGAGGATATTCCTGAGGAAGTTGTTCTTTTTCCCACAAATCACAAAGGGATAAATATTCTTCCTTTTCAATGAATTCACGAAGTTCTGTTTCTTCTGCTCGGCTCAAGTGTTGTTTATCCAGTTTATACTCTAAAAATTCCAGCCAGGCATGTTTATCACGGGCCTTTTGCAAAATGGTTTCAGTCATGGTTTACCTCACATGCAAAATGTTGTGTTAGGATGCGCATTACATAAAAAAGAGTAATAAAAAAGAAAGAGAAAAAGCTTTGAAGTGATAAAGCCGTGCTTATCACTACCGGACTAAACATACTCTCATTGCCCGCAAAATGTCAAATGATTACGGAGTATGCTTCGCCCGCTACGGGCGCAACAAAAGT
>JAZNQI010000058.1:0-19112 GCA_045590095.1 Acetatifactor sp.
CCTTCCAACAGCTTCTCTGCAAAAGCAGGCTGGTTGATAACCCACTGCTTCATATTCTTACGGATAACCGGGTAGCCGCCACGCTCACTCTTACCATCGATTACTTCATCATTGGAAAGAACGGTTCCCAGCTCCTCGCACCAGTTTACGGGCATATCTACGTACTTTGCATAGCCGTCCAGATATAACTGCTTGAAAATCCACTGAGTCCACTTATAGAAATCAGGGTCACTGGTTGCAATCATCTTGTCCCAGTCATAGTCGAAGCCCAGCTCGGTCAACTGCTTAGAGAAGGTTTCGATATTGTCCTGGGTAAATCCGTTGGGATGATTACCGGTGCTTACCGCATACTGCTCTGCGGGCAGACCGAAGGAATCGTAGCCCATGGGATGCAATACATTGTAGCCCTGCATACGCTTCATACGGGAAATAATATCGGTTGCTGTATAGCCTTCGGGATGGCCTGCATGAAGACCTACGCCTGAAGGATAAGGGAACATATCCAATGCATAGAATTTAGGCTTGCTGAAGTCCCACACATCAGTTTTGAAGGTGTGGTTCTCTGCCCAATATTTTTGCCATTTGGGTTCCACTTCTTTGGGATTGTACACTCTTTCCATTTTTTTGCCTCTTTTCGTTTAATTGTTACGCTTTAATTTACTAAATTATTATTTTAGTAGGTTCTATGGGAAATGTCAAATGCTTTTATACGGTCTGTCCGTAGTAAGCGTTAGCCCCGTGCTTTCTGTAATAATGCTTGTCTTGAAGTTCCTGGGGTGCAGGCTGGATGCGGGGATTGATGGTTTCTGCACGGTAAGCCATCTTTGCCACTTCCTCCAGAACCACTGCGTTATGTACTGCGTCATGAGCATCCTTCCCCCATGCGAAAGGACCATGGTTCTTGCAAAGCACTGCAGGCACTGCCATAGGATCCTTGTCCATACGCTTGAATTCCTCCACGATTAACAGACCGGTATTGGTCTCATAAGCTTCTTCAATTTCTTCCTTGGTTAAGCATCTTACGCAGGGAACCTCACCGTAGATATAGTCTGCGTGAGTGGTTCCGTAGCAAGGAATGCTTCTGCCTGCCTGTGCCCAGCTGGTGGCATAGGAAGAATGGGTATGTACCACACCACCGATTTCCGGGAATGCCTTGTACAACTCCAAATGGGTAGCAGTATCGGAAGAAGGATTGTATCTGCCTTCCACCTTATTGCCTTCTAAGTCCATAACCACCATATCTTCCGGGGTCAGCTTATCATATTCTACGCCACTGGGCTTGATAACAAAGTATCCGGTTTCTCTGTCGATGGCACTTACATTACCCCAGGTAAAAGTCACCAGACCATACTTAGGCAGGTCCATATTTGCTTCATAAACTTTTTTCTTTAATTCTTCTAACATAATCTATATCCTTTCCGGCGCTTGGCGCCTTTGCATTACGAGTTTGTTAAACATGGCTATTATACATCAACCTGCTCGTTCCAGTCAAAAATTTTCTTATTGTTTTTCCTCAACGATGCAGCTTTTATTACATTCTTTTCCTTAAGGTCCTTAAATATCTCCCTAAACCGGGCTTCAAACTGCTCATAATCATCAAACACCAGATTTTCATACTCTATGTTTACCTCCGGATATATCTTTCCATGATATTCTGACCAATCCGGCTTTTCATCATCCCAATACCCATATAAGCGTCCTTTCCAGACACTCCCTTTTTGCGAATTCAAAAGCCTTTTGTTTGGCTCCCCTTCCGGGGAAAATCTGTGCAAATAATGCTCCGAATCTTCCATGATAATCCGCCCACATTTTTCACATTGATAAATCGCCCGCCCGGCAAACTCAGAGATTTTTAGATAAAACTCATCAACCATCTTTTCCCGATCTGCTTCCTTCTCCATGAGTTCACTAACAAAATCCAGAAAGTCAAACCAGTCCTGGTCTGCAATCATACGTGCCTTATAGGATATTTCATCCGTTGTATCCGAAACTCTTGCTCCACATTTACAAAAGAAATGCATACTCTCCTCCCTTAAATTCAAAACTTTATATGCTATCAGGTCAGCCAACAATGGAAAATACTAATCTATCTCCTTTCTTCTCCTCGATAATCACCTGCTCATTAAACGGATAGCAATACTTAAACGGTTCCTTCATCAAACCCTCATAAAAGGTTCTATACGGACTGGTTGTATCGTTCCCTGGAATGAAGCTCTTGTTAATAAAAAGTATTAATTCTCTCCCATCAAGACATATTGCAAATTTAACGCCTTCGCTCGGGATTTCATATACTTTATTTGTTTCATAATCAAATTGATACACACTCTCTTTTGTACTCACATTGATTTTCTTATTTGAGTCCTTACATTTTTTTAATCCATGCTTTGTGAATTCACTATCCAAAAGTTCTCCTGTTTTTTGGGGAGCACGCGCAAACCATTTCATTACCTACACCCAATTTATCCTTCCTATTCACTCTGTCCCATTTGAAATAAAATCACTTCTTCTTTATCTTCAACCTCTGCTAATTTCTCTTGCTCATATATTTCCTGATAAAGAGAATCTGACTCAACCAATTCAATATATTCACCATAAGTCATTTCCACATCAATATGCTTGAATCGTCTATCGCCTATTCCCATGTCGTCATTCCGATAAATGATGCTTGCAATTTCTGATGTTTCTGAACACAATTGTTCAGCAATTTTCTATAGTTCTATCATTTAAACTCCTCTCAAAAATAAAACATCTCTATGTATTAGTGAATTATCACATCCTTGACAAATCAAAATTTATAAGAAAATCGCAATTGCTATGCCCGCATTTAATTGAGCAATTATATTTTCTACTGTATCTGATTCCTTATCATAATAACTGAACACTGGCAAGGAATCTACTCTTTCGCGAATATCCATTACCACAAAAGACACCCAACGACACGGTGCAAAAAAGGTTTAGAAACACTCAATTCAGAAATGCTATTTGTCGTTTCAATAAAAACATGAAAACAATCTATATCATTTTTTTCAACATCGATTATAATTTCTGAAGCATTTATTCCTTGTATTTGCTCAACCCATTTACGTACCGCCTTCATAGTTATTTCGTACATTATTTTCACCTCTTCACAACCTGTACCACCATAAATCTACAATTTTCTTCTCAATATTTCTTCCTTTGTCAGCCCACCATATTCCTTTGCAAAATCATCAAAATCTGCATTGGCTTCCAATTGTAAACATCTAAACAATTCTTCTCTCATTTCCTTGTTTATATCATTCAAAAGGTTAAATTTGTACTCAAAGGATTTTTCGCCCCTTAAGGCTATATTATCAATCCTCGTAGCTACGCCTCCATGAGGTGAGCGATACTCCTTAAGATATTCTTTTAACTTTTCTGATATCTTCTCATATGGCAATATGGTTGTTGCAGTGCCCCATTCCACATACAAATTATAAGAATCGGGATACTTAATCATCCCGTGGGCAACCCCAAAATCATATGTATGAACTGTTGCATTTGCCTTTAACTCTTGAATCTTAGTACATACAAGATTAAACTCTATGTCCTCTTTGCTTAATTCTTTGTGTCCGATAATCTTATGTGTTCCCCATATAATTTCATTATCTCCACAGACTTCAACTCTTCCTAATGGTATACACGTCAAATCTTCAACTGACAGATTATCATCCATAGTACAAATATCATAAAATCGAACCATAACAGGAACCATCATAAGACTTCTCAAACTATGAAACTCAGGAAGTTCATTCCATTTCAAAATTTCTTTTACCTGTCCTGTAATTATGCCATAACAATAACGGAATCTATCAACCTCTATTCTGAAAACGTCCCCTGTTTTGTATTTCGCAGTAACATGGGAACCTTCTCTAAGCGCTTTTACTCTATCAAAATAATGCGGCGGACATGTTTTCATATAATATTCCATAAACTCATGAAAATCAGCATCATTTCTGATTTTACTGATTTTGTCCTCTTCGCCAATCGCTATATGCTTATTATTTCTATCATTATATATAGACATGCTTACCAAAGCTTCATGAAAAGTATCCAAGGAAAAATGAAAACCGCATCCGAGAGAATTAACCGCCAGTATATTTGTAGCATTGATCTTTTTCTTTTTTCCTCTGGCCGTTAACGGCAATAACCACTCTCTGTTTTCCGTATTTAAATCGGTATCGTATTCAGTTATGCATTCATATAGGATTCTCTCGCCGGAAATTTTCTTTTCTTCAACAATTATCTTCTTAATGGTATCATTGCACCAAAATACACTTGTTCTCTTATGCCAAAGATTTGTTTTACTGTAAAACTGAGATATATCCCAGCTATCTTCAATAACATCCAACCCCATATACTTACGTTCCTCATTTGTAATCATAATGAAAAACTCTGTTCCAAATAATTCATCCCATTTAGTTGCCATAATTCTCTCCTGCTAACTTAGTCGCATGCCTTAATCCATTTCCGGCAATTGGTCCCCAATATAATTTAGGTCTACCTCAAACAATGCCGTCTCTATATGTTTTGACACTCCAACTTCATATATTTCCATTGATTTACCTCTGATCTTTAAATAAGTGTTTTCATCCCATGCTCCCACAAAACAATACTCCTTGAAATCATTTTCCAGCTCGTGTGTGGTAAATTCGCTAATGTCTTGATTAAGTATACACTGCCATTCGCTATCCATGCCGTGAAACTCCTCCACATCATGAAACAGAATCACCAATTGTTTTCCACTCCAATCTTGAAAAGACACTTTTAATTTCTGCACTCCCACCAATACGCTTTCAATATGCCCATCTTCCGGTGCAAAAGAATCTAATTTTTTAACCTGTTTTTCCATTCTCTCACTGATCCTCCAAACATCAATTATTCTTTCTATTAAGTAGTCTCTGGCACAGATAAATAATACCAATGCTTCTAAATTCAATGTCTTGTATACTGCCCTCTCACAAACTGCTCTGCTTTTTTGTATGCTTCCACATACTCCTCCAAGCCGCAATCTTCAAAAAAGTCTTGCATCTGCTGCATTTTTTCTATCATCTTTTCTTGGGAGTATTCTTCCCGGAAATTCTCATCTTCGTAAAAATCATTCTCGCACCACTCATGTGCCCACCAGAACTTACCTTCATTGTCCATGCTCCATTCCCACCACTCACATGGGCCGAAGCACAGCATCTTCACCAGTATTACATTCCCATCCTTGTCAGGTTTCATATTGGGCTTTATATAATTCCAGGCACCTGCAAATACCGAATTATCATGTACTGAAATTTCTAGCTTATTCATAACATCCCCCGGCTTTCCAGCTATTCCTATTCTCTAAATGCATAGACCATATCATCTGTCGCATTGCTGATTCCCCCTGACTTCTCATAACATCTGCAGGCAGACTTGTTACTCTTATTTGTGATCAAAAACAGTTTCCTGCAGCCTATACTTTGGGCATGGGCGTGGATATATTTCATGAAACCGGTCCCATAACCATGCTTTTGATAGCCTTCCATGATATCTATGGCATGCAAATAAAAATCCCTTAATCCATCCGGCCGGACCAGTACATACCCATACGCAAAACCTATTATCATACCATCTTCCTTCGCCACATAGGCGTATGCATTTTTTTCTTTCAGGAATGCATTTAATAAAGCCTCATCATATTCTGTTTTCCCATCATCCAAGAAATTTTTCATCAACGGAACATCCTGCTCTTCCAGCAATTTGTACTCCATAAGTCGCTCCCCTTATCAATTACTCTAGCTGTCCTATCACATTACTAACAATCTGTAAATTCCTCGCCAAATCATTCTTCACTTCCATGGCATGACCCACACCCGGTTCAATGTAATAAGGCACATTTTCTTTTTCGCAATGGTCACGTAATACCTCCCATTCCAAAAAGCGGTCATTGTTACCCATAGCAGCCAAGACAACTCTATTGTTTGCTTTGATGTATGGCAGTGTATCCTTCAAAGGCGTGAACAACACTAATTTTGCATCTATCTGCTGCTCTGCCTTCAGCTTACATGCCACAACCGTACCCATGCTTTTTCCCACGAAAACAATGTCTTCATATTCACTGAAGTCATAAGATTGCAAAATCGTTTTTGCATTTTCATACACTTCTTCCAAACCATTTCCGGAAGCCGGATGTTGGATATAAACCTTTTCATAGTCTTTATCCACATAAAACTTCGCCCCAAAATAAAGAAGCGGAATCTCCTCTCCACGCTTACCCGGGAATGAAAATACAATACTTTTACCCATCATTTACTCCCCCTTTATATATCCTTCCTGAGTCAACTGTTCAATAGATTTCTCAATAGAAGCCTGCACCTGCTCCACCGCATCATAATGGATTGCCAGCTGCATCAAAGCATTCATGGCATCCTTGATTTCGCTTGCAAGTTCTTCCTTGGTACCGTTACCATGACGTTGCACCTTGGTTCCACTCTTTTCAAGCCGGTTTACTTCCTTGGCTACCTCTCCGCATTCTTCCAGAAGCCTGGTGGTAATCTGAAAAGCATCGTTTCCTTCCGGAAATCTATGATTCATTCCTGTGGCTAGTTGCTTTAGTTTTTCCATATTGATACCTCCTTGCCTATTACGCATTCTTAATCGAATCAACCCAATCCTTCAACCGCTCCTGTAAAGGAGGTATTGCTTGGGTGGTATCAAAAAACTCTATGAACTCCTCTTTCGTAAGCCATTTATAATCTATGGTTTCGCCATCCTGCAGTGTGATGGCTTTCTTGTCATAATCCGTTCTCAATAGGTATCCATAATAGATTGTTTGGTTCGATTTCTGCACTAGGTGATAGATTTCTTCGAGTTCACCGGTATCAATCCCCGTTTCTTCTCTTACTTCACGAAACACACCCTCCAGCTTGTCCTCACCCTTCAGGGCACTGCCTCCGGCACCTATCTCCCATGCGCCGGGATAGACGTCTTTCTCGAAGCTACGCTGCATCAAAAGATACTCTCCATCCACATGCCGAATCACCGCTTCACACACCATATGAAAGAAACCTTCCGGAATCTTTTCTCCACGAACCAAGTCAAAGCCGGCTAGTGTGCCGTCTGCATTATATGCGTCCCAGAGTTCCATTTTGATACCTCCGTTAAATTTTACTCATAACTCACTACTCTTGTCACTTCCCCCGGAATATCCTGTAGTGCCGTTTTCAAAAAGGACGGCACTAAATTTATTTCTACCAAATCTTCAATGGGTATCCAGAATAATTGCTCACTTTGTTGGTCTGTATTTACTCCACTCTGTATCTCATGACCATCATCCTGCATCAAATAAAAAAATACTACTTCATGATGATTTATATTATCTAATTGAAAAAATCGTTCTTGGACAAATACCAATCTATCGATTTGATAGGAGTGTCCGGTTTCTTCAAAGCATTCTCTCAGAACCGCCTTGTCAGTGGGCTCATTTTTCCTGACTCCACCACCAACCGTATAGTAGCAGTCATAGTCCTGGCTTTTTGCAACCAACAATTTATTATCCTGTATAATCAATGCAGCTGCCCGTAAAGAGAAATTACCACTTGCATTTTTGAAGCCAACATCCATGTCCGTAGCCCTCCGAAACAACTATATCTTCCCGCAAAACTCCACAATCTCGTCTTTCCTTGCATCTACCGCTTCTTTATATTCAACAGAACACAACCCCAAACTACCGCAACACTCTATCTCCAAATGTCCGTAGAAATGCTCAATAGTTTGAATGATACGCTGACATTCTCCCATACTGGGACCGGTACGTAACGCTATGGAATACCCATTCTTCCCGGCACTTATAGTGGCATGGGGCTCGTGGGTATTGCACCATGGGGTACATCTGTCGATGAAGGCTTTGAACTGCCCCGGTACATCCGCCCAGTAGGACGGTGCCACGGATACGATAATATCCGCCCATTCGTACTCTGCCATAATCTTGTTCACATCATCCTGCTGAATGCATTTCGCAGTCGCATGGCAAGCCCGACATCCTAAGCAGAAACTGAATTTATAATCATCAATACAAATACTTTTTACCTCATACTTTTTCTTCAAGCATTCCGACACAACTGTCACTATTTCTGCAGTCGCCCCGTTTCTGACAGGGCTGCAGTTGACTATTAAGGCTTTCATCCTACTTCTCACCTTTCCGTTATTATCAAAACCACTTCACTTTTAGGACAAAATTCTTGGCATCATGATAACCTGCTTTTCCATAATATCTTTCATGCAGCTCATCCTTCACTGCCTGAAGCTCCACACAGGATGCCCCTGCTTCCTTTACTTTTGCCTCCAGCTCTTCTAAAAGAATACTGCCATATCCTTTATTTTGATACTTATGAGATATCAGAATCTCCTCTAAAGTATATCCCACAATATCATCATACTGCTTATAATACCCCATGACAAATCCACAAACCTTACCGCCTTCATCATGCATGATAAGTGAGTATGAATCATCCATTCGCAGCACCTGCAGAATACGACGTTTTGCAGTCTCCTCTGTCCAACAACCTTCTTCGTAGTTGTTGTAATAATCTATGTATAGGGGAACTACCAGGTCGACATCCTTTACGTTCATTACATTGATATTCATGTGTTATCCTCTCGCAAAATCACCATATTGCATCTCCCCCAAGTTTCCTCTTTATAGGGAAATGCTCCTGCGGTAAATGCTCTTTCTTTAAACCCCACCTTTTCATAGCACTTTCTTGCCCTTGGATTCTCCGGAAAGACATTCAATTGTACAGCATCCGCCTTGACAATCTCAAAGGCGTATTTCACTGCCAGTTTCAGCATTTCACAGCCATATCCCTTGTTACGTTCAGAAGAGTCAATGACCACAAACTTAAACATACCTTCATTGGTACTGAGATTCACCGAGAAGCAAAAGAAGCCAACCACTTTTCCCTCTTCCGTGGTAGCCACAAAAGGACTGTCACCAAAGCGTTCTTCCGCTTCTGCCAACAGCTTATCAAAGCTTTCCTTTTCCAGTGGATAGGGCGTTAGATTGGCACACCACAAGGCATGGGCTCGCTCCTCCGTAATCCACTTGGATATTATATCGAAATCTTTCTTTTGATATGGCCTAAGTCTCATAATTATCTCTCCCCAAATCCATTAAACCAAGCTCTCTCCTCAAAAGCCAGCTTCATTGGCCCTACAGGTTCCTCTTCCGCAACACCCACAGGCAAAAAGCACACCAGCTCATACTCATCGGGCACGTTCAACACCTGCGCCATTTGGTAACCGATTCTGTCCACGTCCGTAATATGTCCCTCGTACCAGCAGCTCTGATATCCCAGCTCTACGATGGCAAGCAGCATATTTTGGATAGCCGCTGAATAGTCCTGCACTGCGAAGCATTTGTCCCTATAAGCACAGATTCTGCGAGTCAATACGCAGATCATGGCAGGTGCCGTCTCTCCCACCGGCGGATTGATGACAGCGTGAACCTTTTTCAGTAGTTCCGGATCATCCACCGCAATCAGGCTGGTGGTCTGCTTGTTACAACCGGAAGGTGCTGCCAAAGCGGCTTCCATAATCGTGATTAAATCCTCTCTCGGTACCGGTGTGGATTTAAATTTCCCTCTGTAGCTGTGTCTGTTTTTGATAGTATCCAATACATTCATTCTATTCCTCTCCTATTCCTGCGTAAGGGATATCCTCTATGAGGCACTCTGCCGCGTCCTCGATATCCTCGTAATCTACCTCTTCTCCTTCTCGCAGGGCACATTCACACTCATCCACAATATTCTCAATCAGCACCATGTCGATAAACAAAGGTAACTGTTCCAAAAGATTCTGTGCCACATCCGTTTCGCTGCCATACCCTTCCAGCACCTTAGCAAAATAGCCCTTCATGTATTCCATTCGCTTTGCCGGGTCCTGTTCAAACCGAAACCACCCTTCCCCATGGGTCCAGAGATTGGCTAAATCAAACATGTACCAACAATTCATACAGTTATCAAAATCAAAGGCGGTAATGTCCCCGGTACTCATATCAATATGATAATTGCCGTCACTGAAATCAAAATGCACCAGTCCGTAAGCTTCCCCATCCATGGGCAATTCCTTGAATGCCTCCAAACGCTTTGCTATAGCTTCCTTCAGCTCTCCGTAAGCATCCGGGATCAGCTTATTTATGTATTCCATATTGTATTTGTCAAAATATTCAGGGCGCTTATGAGTTGGCATATAGCGCTTGGACAGTCTGTGAATTGCCCCCAATACCTTGCCCGTATTGTAGAAATACTCCTCCAATGGTGCACCTTCCCGGTAGCGGTATCCATTGTCACAAATTAACATCCCCTTGGCATAGGCAAACAGGCTGACGTAATTCATGGTGCCTTCCCATTCTACACACTCTACCAACTTGCCCTGTACGGAAGGAATCACATCTGCCACAGGTGCTCCGTTCTCTGCCAAGAAACGAACAAACTCTGTTTCCGCCAGATACTCTTCCTCACATCTGTCGCTCAACCCTGAAATACGCAGCACAAACTTTTTCTCCCCATCCTTACTGCAAATATAAACTAAATTACGGCCTCCTTCATGTTCATTCACGGGACTACATTCATAATTCTTCAGTCCAAATAATTCCTTCGCGCACTCTAACAAACTCTTCAAATGATACTCCTCCTACCTACTCTCCCACTCTTTTTTCAGCATGGCATATTGATATGTATTTTCGTATATGGGTTTTCCCTCCTCATCATTTACAAAAGAGACAAATTCCTTAAATAATCCTTCTCTGCGCATGCCCAGCTTTTCGCATAGCCTCTGACAGGACACATTATAGTCCTCCGTATACGCATAGATACGTCTGGCACCCTTTTCCCGAAACAGATAATCAAAAACTGCCTTCGCCGCCTCGTAGGCATAGCCCTTGCCGTAGTATTCTTTATTCAACATCCAGCAGGGACTAAACGTATCTCTTACGGATTCCTCCTCCGGAGAGTATGACTCAGGATGGGCGAAAATCTCTCCAATCACCTTGCCGTTTTCCTTCAGCACGATGGCAAAATAATACTCTGCATCCGCTGACCGTTCCTTTACCGCCGCCTTAGCCTCTTCCAACGAACTTAACTTCATGCAGGCGAAACAATTCACCGCCGGCTCCGCCAGATATTCATATACATCCTCCGCATCCCCTTCCTGAAAGGGACGCAGAAACAGTCTCTCCGTTTCTATTATCATAATGACCTTCCTTATATATTCTTCCTAAAACAAATCACCCGATTGGCTTCCTCAAACTGCATAGCCATATGGAAGCGCAGGCTTTCCTCATTCTCCAACTCACAATCACTGGCAAACTCGCTACAGCCTTTCCTCTTCGCCCATTGCTGGCATGCCTCCAGAAGCTCCTTGGCATATCCCTTGTGGCGATATGCCTCCTCCACCAAGATGCCTTCCAAATACCCTACCGGCGAGGTCTCCGTACCTTCCACATAATCATGGCGAAGCTGGCACTGGGCAAAGCCAACTGCCTCATCATCCGCATATTTCAAGAAACAGGCCGCTTCTTCATCTGCCACCAGGCTTTCAAAATGCTCCACCAGTTCCTCTATTTCATTGTCTTCCCACATTTGAATGGCCAGCTTGGCCAAAACAAATGCATCCTCTTTTGTTGCATTTTTTATCATATCTTTCCCCCTCAAGTATCTATAGCTAAAATTCCTTTCATTTAGTATCCTTTTCAAAATAAAATGTCACGAGTATAAAATCTCGCAAAGAATTGTATCCTCATCAAATTAACGCAAAGGGCAAATCATCTTGATTTGCCCTTTATGCACTACTAAAAATTTATTCTATTTCCACTCATCCACTGCGCCGTGTTCTGCTGCGAAGCATGCCTTGTAGCTTTCCACGAAGGCATCGAAGCCTGCCACATCTGCCGCATCGGGTGCTAAGGTAGTACCGGTCTGTCCGGCAAATACCTTGTCATTTAAGTACGCGCTTAAGGTTTCATTCTCAGCCTTGTTTGCCATATAAGCAGCAAGTACTGCCATACCCCAAGGACCGCCTTCACTTGCGGTATCCATTACGGTTACGGAAGTGTTAAGGGCTGCTGCCAAAAGCTTCTGGCCAACCACGGGAGTCTTGAACAATCCGCCGTGACCCATGATTCAATCTACGGTTACGCCCTCTTCCTTAATCAGGATGTCGTTACCAATCTTGATGGTAGCCAGAGAGGACAGGATATGGGTTCTCATGAAGTTTGCCAAGCTGAACTTTGCATCCGGCTTACGAACAAACATGGGACGTCCTTCTGCAAAACCGGTTACAGGCTCACCAGAGAAGTAGTTGAAGGATACCAATCCGCCGCAATCTGCGTCACCCTCTAAAGCCTTACGATACAGAGTACCGTACAAATCGTTCATATCTACGCTCATACCGAAGGTATCTGCAAATTCCTTGAACAGATTTACCCATGCATTTAAGTCGGAAGTACAGTTGTTACAATGTACCATTGCTACCGGCTTACCGTCGGGAGTGGTCACCATATCGATTTCCTCATGCACGCCCTTCAAATCATCCTTAGTAACAATCATGGAGAAAATGGAAGTACCTGCGGATACATTACCGGTTCCAACCGCTACTGCATTGGTAGCTACCATACCGGTACCTGCATCACCTTCCGGAGGACAAAGAGGAATACCTGCCTCCAGCTTACCTGATACATCCAATAATTTCGCACCTTCCGTAGTCAAAGTACCTGCTGCCTCACCGGCATTCAGGCTCTTAGGAAGGATGTCATTAAGCTTCCAGCCGAATCCTTCTTTCGCCATCAGCTCATCAAACTGTGCAATCATCTTCTGATTGTAATCACAGGTAGTCGCATCGATAGGGAACATACCGGAAGCATCGCCTACACCCAGTACTTTCTCGCCGGTCAATTTGTAGTGAATATATCCTGCCAGGGTGGTAAAGAATGCCACATCCTTTACATGCTCTTCCTTGTTCAGTACTGCCTGATACAAGTGAGAAATGCTCCATCTCTGAGGAATATTGTATCCAAGCTTCTCAGTCAGGATTGCACTGGACTGTGCGGTAATGGTATTTCTCCAGGTACAGAAAGGTACCAGTAAATTGTCATCCTTATCAAATGCCAGATAACCATGCATCATAGCGGAGAAACCGATTGCAGAAAGCTTGGTAATGTCTGCATCATATTTTGCCTTTACATCAGCTGCTAAGCTTGCATAACAATCCTGCAAACCACCCCAAATATCCTCCAAGGTATAAGTCCAGATACCATCTACCAGACGGTTCTCCCAGTCATGGGTACCCAGTGCCAATGTCTCGTGATTCTCCCCGATTAATACTGCCTTGATTCTGGTAGATCCAAACTCGATACCAAGTGCAGCTTTCCCATTTACAATAAGTTCTTTTGCGTTCATTCCAGCATCTCCTTTTCTTTCCAAATATTCTCCCGACCGGGCTGTTTTTCGTCCCGACCGCATACTTTCAAAACACTTTTTCGGTCTGTCTTCAGACCCTTTTGTGTAAATCGTTACACTCCCCTTTAGTATAGTGTTTTTTAGGGTATTATGTCAATACAACCTCCCGGAAAAAATCCTATTGCATACCACATTTTTTGTTTGTTAAAATATTTTTAAAAAACGCCAACCTTTTTATAATTTCCCTCACTATATATTCAACAGCGCTGAGAAACAAGTCACTTAACAGCAGGAGGTCTCTGTGAAAAAGCAAAAAGCCGATGAAATCATAACAGAATACTTACCAAAACTTCATGGCTTTGCCATGCGCAAATGCTATTCCACAGAAGAAGCGGAGGATCTTTGTGCGGAAATCGCACAGGAACTTTATCGCTCTCTATTGAAGGTACCGGAGATTTACAATCCTGATGGCTACATCCGGCGTATCAGTCAACATGTATATGCCAAGTATGTGGCCTATAAAAAGAAGCATCTGGGCGTCTCTCTGGATGGTATGGAAATCCCCTTTATTCAGGAATTTCCTTCCGAGAATAATGACGAAGAAATACGGATACTGTGCCGTGAGATAGCCTATTTATCAGAGAAACGAAGAAAAATTGTTTTTATGTACTACTATGAAAATAAATCCATCCGAGAAATCTCCAAACTCTTGGACCTTCCCGAAGGCACTGTTAAGTGGCACTTAAACAAATCAAGAACTGAAATAAAGGAGGGCTTTTATATGGAACGAAAAATTGGACAATTGGGATTGAATCCCGTAAAAGCAGTTAACTTTTCACATAATGGCAACCCGGATCCCATTATGAATACTGCCACAGAACTTTATCTGGGCGAAAAACTGAATTTGAACATTGTATACAGCGTTTACTTCTCACCCAAAACTACTGAAGAAATTTCTGCAGAATTAGGCATCACACCGGTATTTATTGAGGATAAGATTAAATTTCTGGAAGACAATGGTTTCTTAGTTCGAGTGGACAACAATCGATTCACTACCTATGTAAAATTTTCTCCCCGGACCTATTCTTTAGAACTGCAAGACAGAAAAATGCAATTACAACAAGAGATTGCACAAAAACTGGTAAATGAGTATGTCCCGCTTGTAAGAGAAGCTATACAAAGTATGACAGATGTATATATCCCCGATGGGAATAGAGAACTTTTGGAAGCGGCTGCTATTTTTTATGCAATTTCCCACAAATGCTTCATCCCTTGTGAAAAAGACTGCTCTATTTATGAAATTAAAACCTCCTTTGGAGGAAGCTTCATATCTATGGTAGATTTGGAACAGACACCTGTTGACCCGGATTACACGCCGCAATTTGACCCATCTGACTACTGGACGTGCGGAACTATGATTCGCAAATCCGACAAATACCCCTGCGTTTCTTCCTGGTCTATTGACAGTAGATACAGTTCCAGAGAAGGTGCCTGGATTAATAATCAAAATGCTGACTACGATTATTTGTATGAATTCATACAAGGAACTCTCACAGATACCAAAGCAAATGCTGAAAAGCTTAAACGTCTGCGTGAAAGAGGCTATATTTCCGAAAATAATCAAGTAAATATCATGGTGGTGAAAAATACCGAACCCGGTTCCCTGATATATTATCATACATATTTTGATAAGATTCCGGGATTAGATGAAGAAATTAAAAAGCAATACGCTGATAAGGTTTTAGAATTCGCTATGCAAGAAGCAAAAAATTATCCTCCTCAGATGCAGGATTTAATTATCCGAGACACTGTTGCGGACTTTATGGGACCTACTCTTTCTGTTATGGTACTTGATATCCTGTATGCAAATAGTACCTTCCGTCCCCTTACGGAAAACGAAAAAATTACCGCAAATCTAATTATGTTTAGTGATATACTGCCGAAGTAGCAAGAAACAGGCCGGCGGAACACTTCCCACCGGCCTTCAATATTCTAACTATACCTGCTCGTACTTATGCCATTCACTCTGTGGAATCCCCAAAGCTTCCATAGCCTGGCGGGAGGTTAATTTTAAATTCTCCATCAACTTAAGGATAGATTGACGTAAAGTGTCTTCTCTTCCTTCTTCTCTTCCTTCTTCTCTTTCATCTTCAAATGCTTTGCACATATCCACTCCTCCATTCTCCTGTTTAAACATTTTTAACTTACTCTTGCCAATTAGTGCTCCCAATGTATCGATGGACAATTCATCCATCTTTTGAAAACGCTCCTTATGTTCCAAATAATATTTCTTTATGGCATCCCGATCTCTGCTACGTTTGAAGATAGCAATAATCTCTCGCAGACCGGTCTGGTAGTTCTCCTCCTGCAAATCCTTCAGTTGATATACTTGTATCGGATAGTCCGTAAACATGGCTTGTAACTCCGGCTCCAGTTTATCATAACTCGTCATTCCCAAAACACTTTCTGCTCCATCATAATCATCTGTTCCACAGTATAAAGCCACTGTATGCACGGGTTGAAATTCATCTTCTCTTTTAACACCATACAGATATTCTCCTCCGGAATTCCAAGTCTCCTGCCCCTCTTTCACCGCCATCTCATGTCGTGCTCGGATATCCTTAATCTGTCTTTGCAATTCCTGCGCATCATAATCCATGATTCGAACCGGCATTGTGAAATCCGGATTCTCCATAACCTCCACTCCCAAGATAAAGGCATTGGTTTCCTGATACTGCATTAACACATCTCTTTGAATGCCTGCTGTCGAAATAGGTTTATGCTGGCTTTTGTGATATTCCCGATCGTATCGCTTCAGATACTTGCTCTGCAGTTTTGGAACACCTCGAAACTGTGTCCCATTCCAAAAATCTGCGTAATAGTCCGGGCGCCCCAGGCAATCACACACCAATTCATTGATTCTTCCCATGTTCATCCTCCTTTTGACATGGCGGACCTAATTCGGGAAAATGCTACAGCTCCGCCATCTAAGATTATTCTGAGTAAAATGGCTGACCTGCCGCGAATGTGCTGAATGCACGTATTTCTAGATTACTCTGATAAGCTAATCATATCTCCCCTAAATACTCTTGTCAATATCATAAAACTACCGGCTTTTTCATATATTATTCTAATCCACTTTCAGGAAATAAATATATGAAATCCAACCTTCCCTCCAAACGAAAACTTCTGGTCAGTCTCCTATGTCTGACCGGTTTACTTATTCTTTTCGCCGGTTATCTTTCCACCCAAAGCGATTCTTATCAGTTTCAAAAGGCCACCTCCCGCCTTTTCCGTGAGGAAATGCTGGCCAATACCTTAAATATGCATTACACTCTGGCCAATCCCCAAAACTTCGGCATTGAGAACTATGAGGTACGTCTCCCGGGTTATGATGGTTCCCACCATCAGGAAAACCTCCGGGCACTGGAGCAGCAAATCGCCTTCTATGAAGGGCTGAATCCGGAACGGCTTTCCGCAGAGGAAAATGCCACCCGTACATTGCTTATATCCTATCTTAAAAATACCCTTTGCCTGAATCAATTTCCTTACTATACAGAGCCCATTTCTCCCGGCTCCGGTATGCAATCCCAGCTGCCCATTTTGCTGGCGGAGTATACCTTTCGAGACAAACAGGATGTGGAGGATTATTTGAAGCTTCTGGATCAGACCGATGAATACTTTGCAGGATTATTAACCTTCGAACAGGAAAAGGCGGCCCAAGGACTTTTTATGTCCGGTGCGACCGGAGATAAGGTCATTGAACAATGTGACACCATTGTCACAAAGAGTGCATTAAAGGACGGCAATCACTTCCTTCAGACTACTTTTCAGGAACGCTTAGCACTTCTTCAAAAGGATAATCTATTAACTGAGGAAGAAGTCTCATCCTACATACAGCAAAACAACCGGCTTCTTACTACGATAATGCTTCCCGCTTATCAGGCTTTGGGCGACGGATTGACTTTATTAAAGGATGAAAGCATCCCCTTAAAAGGTCTGGCTGCCAAGCCTCATGGTCAGGAATACTATACCCATCTGCTGATTTCCGAAACCGGAAGCTACCGCTCCGTAGGAGACATTAAAGAAATGCTGACTGCCCGGCTGAATCTGGAATATAGTACCTTGATAGACCTGCTGTCTCAGTATACGGAACCTACTCTTTCTACTGTTCAGGATACTCTGACGGATTGTCTTCCCTGTCAGGACCCGGGAGAAATGCTGCGTACCCTTACGGAGACCTTGGCTCCTTTGTTTCCTTCTATGACGGAGAATACAGATACTGCCCCACAGGTGCGTATTAAAAATATCTCCGAAAGTTTGCAGGAATATTGTGCTCCCGCCTTTTACCTGACTCCACCCCTGGACAACACTGACAGCAATGTCATTTATATCAATCAAAAGAACTCACCTGAGGGTCTGCAGCTTTTTACCACTTTGGCTCATGAAGGCTATCCGGGGCATATGTACCAATGTGTTTACAGTAATAATCTGTTGGCCACACAGGATACCGGGCTGGTGCGCCAGCTCCTTTGGTATGGGGGCTATCTGGAGGGTTGGGCTTTGTATGTGGAATTTCTGTCATACGACTGTGCTTCCAGGCTGATGGAGGAGCAGGGCTATTCTCCTCAGGCAGAATACATCCAAATAGAAAAGCATAACCGCAGTCTGCAGCTATGCCTTTATTCCCTATTGGATATTATGATTCATCATGATAATGCTTCCTATAATCAGGTTCATGACACTCTCTGTGACTTCGGCATCACCTCGCCTCAGTCCACAGCCGCCATCTACCAGTACATCGTGGAAGAGCCTGCCAATTATCTGAAGTACTATCTGGGATATCTGGAAATACTGACCTTGCAAGACGAAGCTCGAACTCTCTGGGGTGAGTCCTACACCGACTACGCCTTCCATGAGTTTTTCTTACAAAACGGACCTGCGGATTACCAAACTCTGGGCGAGATACTAAAGCAGATGCCTGTACTTGATGGTCGTTTGGAGTAACAGTAAAAACGTGGGGTCCCCCCTTAGTTGGGGACCCCACATTATTAATCCTTAAAACAGCATCTGCAAATAATTATACAGGAAGCTTCTAATCGCCACAAAATTGTGTTCCGCTTCCGGCACCTCATACCAGATATGCTTTACACCGTTCTTTTCATAGAGCTTGTGGTACTCTTCGGGGAACTTTCCTACGGTGCCGTCCTTGGTACCACAGCAAATTAAGAATACCTCCGGCTCATAGCCCTTTCCTTCAAAGGTCGCTTCCTCTTCCTTCATCTGTCCGGGATGCTCCATAGCCCAGTCCTTAGCAGGAACCATACCCGGTGCCGGTGCCACAGCACCTACATACTTAAAAAGGTCCGGTCTGCACAAGCCCACATACATGGTCTGTCTACCACCCAAAGAAAAGCCACCAATCGCCTGATGGTCTCTGTCATCATAAACCGAGTAGTTTTCACGGATAAAAGGCATCAGATCTGCTGTTAAATCAAAGATAAAATTATCATAAGGTTTCACTGCCTCCGGATTAAAAGCAGGCTTCATTTCAGGATCAGAAGTCACGTACATACTGGGAAATACTACCACCGCTTCCTTCATCAATCCCTCTGCCATCATATTACCGATTAACTCTATCATATTGACATTTTCATTATAAAGCAATGC
>JAZNQI010000059.1:0-5539 GCA_045590095.1 Acetatifactor sp.
CCTTGGCAAGGAGGTGCTCCACCGCTGAGCCACTCGCGCATGTCATATCGACAAAGAATAATATACATGATTTTTTTGTGTTTGTCAACAGTATAATTGTACTTCTTTTTTAAAAATTTGAAAATATTTATGTTGTATTCATCGGAAAAGGAAGAGTTGTCAGAAAAGTTATTTTTCTTCGCATTGCGAATATAATATATGTGTGGTACAATATATGCATATTATGATGTAAAAAATGCAATTGTGGTATTGAATCAGACTGGAGGGTATTGTATGAAGCTGACATTTATCGGTGCTGCGCATGAGGTGACGGGAAGTTGCCATTATTTGGAAGTAGGCGGAAAACATATTTTAGTTGATTATGGTATGGAACAGGGCATTAATTTATTTGAGAATGTATCCCTTCCTGTAGCAGAAGCTATGATAGATTATGTGTTTCTGACACATGCCCATGTGGATCATTCCGGAATGTTACCGCTTTTATATGCCAGAGGATTCAGAGGACAGATTTTTACTACAGATGCTTCGGCGGATTTGTGTGGTATTATGCTTCGTGACTGTGCTCACATTCAGATGATGGAGGCTGAATGGAAGAATCGCAAGCTGCGTCGTAAGGCGGGAGCACAGCTGGTAGAGCCCTTATACACCATGGAAGATGCGGATGGATGTATCAAAAAGATTGTACCCTGCCATTATGATACTATGATAGAAGTGTGTGAGAATGTAACTATTCGCTTTACGGATATCGGACATTTACTGGGGTCCTCCAGTATAGAGGTGTGGGCGACAGAAAACGGTACCACCAAAAAGCTTGTATTTTCTGGCGATATCGGAAATAAGAAACAACCGTTGCTGCGTGATCCCATGCCTACCAAAGAAGCGGACTATGTTATCATGGAATCCACATACGGAGACCGTATTCATGATAAAGAGAGATTGGATTATGTGGCTGAGCTGGCGAAGATTTTGAAGGAAACTTTTGACAGGGGAGGCAATGTGGTAATTCCCTCTTTTGCGGTAGGAAGAACACAGGAGATGCTGTATTTCCTTCGTCAGATTAAGGTTAACCGTCTGGTGGAAGGACACGAAAATTTCCCGGTGTATGTAGATAGTCCTATGGCGGTAGAGGCTACCAGTGTCTTTACAGAGAACAGATATAACTGTTTTGACGAGGAGGCCATGGAATATGTGAATGCGGGGATTAACCCGATTTCTTTCGGAGGACTTCGTCTGTCCATTACCAGTGATGAGTCCAAGGCAATTAACTTTGATGAAACACCTAAGGTTATTCTGTCTGCATCCGGTATGTGTGAAGCGGGACGTATCAGACATCACTTAAAGCATAATTTATGGCGTCCGGAGTGTACGGTGCTGTTTGTAGGATACCAGTCCGTGGGTACTTTGGGGCGTGCTATTTTGGAAGGTGCCAAAGAGGTAAAGCTTTTTGGTGAATCTATTGAAGTGCGTGCAAATATTCAGAGCATGCGAGGCTTAAGCGGTCATGCTGACAAAGAAGGTCTGATTGAGTGGATTAATGCTTTTGAAGAAAAGCCCAAGAAAGTATTTGTGGTGCATGGCGATGATGAGGCTTGTACCGCTTTTACGGAGTGTTTGAAAATAGAACACGGTCAGCGTGCATATGCGCCTTATAGCGGAACCGTATTTAATTTATTAAGCAATCAGTTTGAATTTGAAGCGAGCCCTATTCCAAAGGAGAAGAAGGTGCAACCGGCTACGGGAGCTTATGCGAGACTTTTGGCAGCAGGTCAACGTTTGCTTGCCATAATCAAAAAGTCCGAGGGATATGCCAACAAGGATTTGGCAAAGATGGCAGATCAGGTGATTGCATTGTGCGATAAGCTGGAGAAGTAGTGCATGGTATGATATGCCGGAGCAGTAAGAAATGGACCGGCAAGCTTGAAACAGAGAACGAAGGAGAGCAGTCATGAGTTTAGCGGATAAGATTTTTATAGATATGTGTAAGGACATTTTGGAAAACGGTACCAGTACCGAGGGGGAAAAGGTTCGTCCTCATTGGGAAGACGGAACCCCTGCGTATACCATTAAGAAATTTGGTGTGGTAAACCGCTATGATTTATCTAAGGAGTTCCCCATTATGACTTTACGCCGTACCGCTTTGAAAAGTGCTACGGATGAGATTTTGTGGATCTGGCAGCAAAAGTCCAATAATATCAATGATTTACACAGCCATATTTGGGATGAGTGGGCGGACCCGGATGGTTCCATCGGTAAGGCATATGGTTATCAGTTGGGTGTGAAGCATCAGTACAAAGAAGGCATGATGGATCAGGTGGACAGAGTGATTTATGACCTGAAGAATAATCCTTTCAGCCGTCGTATTATGACCAATATTTACGTGCATCAGGATTTGCATGAGATGAATTTGTACCCTTGTGCCTACAGTATGACCTTTAACGTAACCCAGAAGCCGGGACAGGAGAAGTTGATTTTGAATGCGATTTTAAATCAGCGATCCCAGGATGTTTTGGCGGCAAATAACTGGAACGTGGTGCAGTATGCGGTACTTGTGCATATGCTGGCGCAGGTTTGTGATATGAATGTGGGAGAGTTGGTGCATGTGATTGCAGATGCACATATTTATGACAGACATATTCCCATTATTAAGGAATTAATCAGCAGAGAACCGAAAGAGGCACCTAAGTTCTGGCTGAATCCGGATATCAAGGATTTTTATCAGTTTACCAGAAATGATGTACGCGTGGACGGTTATGAAACAGGAGAGCAGATTTTGAATATACCCATTGCAATATAAAGCTTTCGAGGTGATTTCTCAGAGAGGAGAAAACTTATGAATTTGATGGTAACGGCGGATGAGAACTGGGCTATCGGAAAAGGTAACCGGGTGTCCATACGAATTCCCAGAGAACAAAAGCTCTTTATGGAGGAAACAGCAGGCAAGGTCATTGTGATGGGAAGAAAGACTTTTCAGAACTTATATCAGGGCTTGGCAGTGCAAGGCAGAACCAATATTATTTTGTCTGAAAATAAAGCATTGCAGGTAAAAGGTGCTACGGTGGTTCACTCTGTTGCGGAGTTATTGGAAGAGATTGCACAGTATTCGTCGGAGGATGTTTATGTGGTAGGCGGGGAAAGTGTATATCGCCAACTCCTGCCCTATTGTACGGTGGCGCATGTGACAAAACTTGATCATGCCTATGCGGCGGATAAGTATATGGAGAATTTGGACAAGTCTCCACAGTGGAAACTTACGGCAGACAGTGAGGAGCAGACGTATTTTGACATTGCTTACGAGTTTAGAAAGTATGAGAAAGTGTGAAACTTTCTTGACTTTTAGTATGAAAGGTTTATAATTATTTCTCAAGAGAAAAAGTTCCGAGGGTGAAAAGGAGATACATGGATTATGGAAAAGAAAAACATCGACTGGGGTAATTTGGGTTTTGGCTATGTTCAGACAGATTACAGATATGTTTCTAATTATAAAAACGGTGCATGGGATGAAGGAACCATTACAACTGATGCCAACATTGTATTAAATGAGTGTGCAGGTGTATTGCAGTATGCACAGACTATTTTCGAGGGTATGAAAGCATATACCACAGAGGATGGACATATTGTAACTTTCCGTCCCGACTTAAATGCAAAGCGTATGGCAGATTCGGCAGAGAGACTGGAGATGCCGGTATTTCCTGAAGATAAATTTATTGAAGCGGTAAATCAGGTAGTAGCTGCAAATGAGGCATTTGTTCCTCCTTACGGCAGCGGTGCTACTTTGTATATCAGACCTTATATGTTTGGTTCTAACCCTGTTATCGGTGTAAAGCCTGCGGATGAATATCAGTTCAGAATTTTGACTACACCGGTAGGTCCTTATTTTAAGGGCGGTGTGAAACCTTTAACCATTCGTATCAGTGATTTTGACCGTGCGGCACCGAATGGTACAGGCCACATTAAGGCAGGTCTTAATTATGCTATGAGTTTGCATGCAATTGTAGATGCACATAAGCAGGGTTTTGATGAGAATATGTATTTAGACGCATCTACCAGAACCAAGGTAGAGGAGACCGGTGGCGCAAACTTCATATTTGTGACCAAGGATAATAAGGTTGTAACACCGAAGTCTAACAGTATTTTACCTTCTATTACCCGTCGTTCTTTGATGGTAGTTGCAAAGGAATACTTGGGATTAGAAGTAGAAGAAAGAGAAGTATATGTGGACGAGCTCAAGGACTTTGCAGAATGTGGTCTTTGCGGAACTGCTGCTGTTATATCTCCTGTTGGTAAGATTGTGGATCATGGTAAGGAAATTTGCCTGCCTGCAGGTATGACAGAGATGGGACCGACCACCAAGAAACTGTATGATACTTTAACTGGTATTCAGATGGGACGTATTGAAGCTCCCGAAGGCTGGATTCATGTGATTAAATAATTATAAAATATAGACCGAAGAGACAGAAAGGTGTTATAATGCAGTTGGTGCGTTGTAACACCTTTTTTGACGTAAAAGGTTTTTGATAAAGGATAATAGAAATATGAAAAATAAATGGAAATATAGATGGATAGTCATGAGCCTGTTGCTTGTGATGTTGTTAGTGGGATGCGGCAAGGATGGTAAGGTGATTTTTACCGGTGCCTTTGAAGAGGATGAGCTTTTCAGAATCGGAGAAGTTTCCTGTACTATGCCTGAGTACATGGTGTATTTGACAAATATGCAAAACAAATATGAGTCAGCATTGGGAGCACAGATTTGGGATGTAAAGTTTGAGAACACGACATTAGAAGACAATATAAAGGATATTGCACTGGCGAATATTGCCCAGATTAAGTCTGTATATTTGCTGGCGAAAGAGAAGGAAACAGAGCTAACACCTGAGGAAGAGGCCTTGGTAGAAAAGGCGGCAAAAGAATATTTTGCATCCTTGAGTGAAGCAGAAAAAACAGCGCTGAAAATATCGGAAAATGATATTTTTCAGATGTATAAAGAGTATGCGATGGCGCAGAAGGTGTATGAATTGATTGTGGCTGAGGTGAATCCGGAAATCAGTGATGATGAGGCACGTACAATTACGGTGGAGCAGATATATATGCGGACCTATACAGAGGATATCGCCGGCAACAGAATAGAGTACTCGGAAACCTCGAAAGCAGAGCGTCTGGAAACCATGCAGGAATTGTATGAGATGTTGGTTTCGGGAGAAAAAGATTTTACGGAACTGGCAGGAAAATACTCAGAAGCGGAGGAAGTGAGTTACTCCTTTAAAAAGGGTGAGGTACTTGCGGAAATAGAAGAGGTAGCCTTCAATATGCAGACGGATGAGATTAGTCAGGTGATTGTGTGCGATAACGGATATTACATCCTAAAGTGTGTCAGCACCCTTGACAGAGAACAAACAGATGCAAATAAATTAGCGATTATAGAGAAACGTAAGCAGGAAGCATTTGCCAAGGAGTATGATGCCTTTGTGAATACGCTTGCGAGAAAGTTAAACGAAAAGCTTTGGGAGAAAGTAGAATTGATTCATGAACCGGGAGTAAGTAC
>JAZNQI010000060.1:0-35107 GCA_045590095.1 Acetatifactor sp.
AAATCAGTTCAGCTTCACTTTAACCGGTGAAGGAGTGAACGAAACTGTAACCAATGGTGCAGACGGCAAGTTCCGTTTCGCTGCAATTGCCTACACCTTGGAGGATGTAGGTACCCATATCTACACCGTGAAGGAAGTAAATGACGGCAAGGCAGGATATATTTACGATACTACAGAGTATGAAATTGTTGTAACCGTAGCAGATGCGGGCGATGGTACTTTGAATGTAACTTATACCGTAAACGGTACCGCAAATGGTGCAATTACCTTTGCAAACGAATATGCCGCAGCGGGCAGTGTGCAGTTTGAGGGAACCAAGACCCTGACCGGAGCTACCCTGGCGGCAGACCAGTTCAGCTTTACTTTAACAGGTGAAGGAGTGAACGAAACTGTAACCAACGATGCAGACGGCAAGTTCCGTTTCGCTGCAATTGCCTACACCTTGGAGGATGTAGGTACCCATATCTACACCGTGAAGGAAGTAAATGACGGCAAGGCAGGATATACTTACGATACTACAGAGTATGAAATCGTTGTAACCGTAGCAGATGCAGGCGATGGTACCCTGACAGTGACTTATACTGTAAACGGTACAGCAAATGGTGCAATTATCTTCGCAAACAAATATGTTGCGGGAGGCAGTACACCTACACCTGCTCCTACACCAACGTCTACGCCTACACCTATACCTGCGCCGCTCGATGACATTCCTAAGACCGGAGACGAAAGTCACGTCGAATTGTGGCTGTTCTTAATGATAGTATCCGGCATTGGTTGTCTCATGATTTTGCAGAGACGTAAAGAGGATTAATCCAAATAATCGCCGGAAAAGATATAATAAAAGGACCTGTGTGTAGCACAAGCGACATACAGGTTCTTTTGAGAATGCAAAAATTGTTAATTTGAGTTAATTTCAGGAGGTAGAATACTATGATTTTTTATCATGTAGTTTCAGATAGACCTAAGTCTGCAGGCCAACGTTTCATGGTGGATGAGGAACATCCCAACGGTGTGTATGACCGCGTGCAGGAGCAGATGAGTGTGGTCGAGGATATTTACAAGAATCCGGAGAAGTATGAAGGATCAGAGTTAAGTCACAGCGTGGATGTGGCACTTCGAGAACTAGCGCTGGAAAAGGTGAGAAAGGAAAAGTATCCCCAGTACCCATCCCGTATGGCGGCCTTGTATGTTTCTAAGACTTATGAGGAGGCAGAACGTTGGGCGGATTACTTTGCCCGATTGGGACGTCCCACTTATGCAGTTGCCAAGATAAATGTAAACGGAAGGTTCTATGAGGGCGACGCTTACAAATGCTTCGACGGAACTATTTCAGAAGAGGAAAATCTCAGGCAAGCGGAGATTTACTGGTTAAACGGACCCAACGAAGATGGCCATGATTCTATTGTGGAAGTACTTGTGGACGGTGAGATTGAAGTAGTCGAAATTATGAAAGAGGTAAATGCAAATATATAATTGCCCATAAAAGAGAGTCGGAGAAATCCGGCTCTTTTGTGTACTGTAAAGATTAGATTGTGGGGTTTTTGGAGCATACATAGGTTCCCAACTGCTGGTTGGATGACAAAAAAACGCCAATTCAACTAACAATCTATTGCCAAAAAAATCGAGGAAGTGATATATTCGGTCTGGAATCGCATTGCGCATGGCGTTCAAATGGAGTAACATTACAAGTATAATTGGTAGTCTATACATGGAGGGATGAAATGGATTTTGGTTCTAAAATAGCATATTACAGAAAGATGAGAAACATGACCCAGGAAGAACTGGCGTCGCAATTTGATATTAGTAATCAGGCAGTATCCAAATGGGAAACCGGTCAAAGTTACCCGGACGTGGAATTGCTTCCAAAAATTGCAGATTTTTTTGAGATTTCCTTGGATGAGTTATTCGGGAGGGAGTTTGTGCCCCAGGATTCTGATGTGGTGGTAAAAATGCCTGCCCCTGCGTCTTTACCGGCACCTGTTACCCTGCCCGTTCCGGAATATCGTGAGGAACATCGCGACAATGAGACCTTGTATGCAGTTTTGTATCAGGGTCAGAGATTGGTTCACGAAGAGGAAATCAAGAAGCGTTTCGGTCATATTGTAAATAAGCTATCCTTTAGTTATGAGGGTCCCGCATTAAATGTGCAAAGTGTTTTTTCTGTAGTTTGTGAAAATGTGCAGGGAAATGTAACAGCCGGAGGTTATGTGGAGTGTGACTGTGTGGGACAAAGCGTGACGGCAGGGGGATATGTAGAATGTGGTGACGTAGGCCATGGTGTTATCGCAGGAGGCTATGCACAATGTGGTGATGTGGGAGGCAAACTTGCGGCCGGAGGTTATGTAGAGTGCGGTGATGTAGGTGAATCCGTAGCAGCAGGAGGCCACGTAGAATGTGGTGATGTAGGT
This sequence comes from Acetatifactor sp., assembly GCA_045590095.1. Lineage (GTDB taxonomy): Bacteria > Bacillota > Clostridia > Lachnospirales > Lachnospiraceae > Acetatifactor. The sequence continues at coordinate 2,409 of JAZNQI010000060.1, forward strand.
TGTAACGTGCAGGCCGGAGGAAATGTAGAATGTGGTGACGTGGGTGGCAATGTATCCGCGGAAGGTAACGTAGCATGTGGTGACGTGAACGGAAGCGTGACCGCAGGCAGTATAACCAGGTAAAAGGGACAGTGAGTCCCTTTTTTACTTTATAGGAAATTGCGCGAGTACGGTGGTGGAAGTTAAGTAGAATTGCGAAGCAATTCTTGTAATTTTCACCGCCGGGCGACAATTTCTTAGCGGTACATAACCCTGCCGGGATCCACATCCTGAAAACCGTACTTCCTGTACAAGCCATGAGCATCCTTGGTTTTTAGCAGCGCGCCAACATGGGCGAAACGTTCATCACTTACAATTGCGTCGACCAAAGCCTTTCCGATACCAAATCCACGATGTGCCGCATCTACAACCACATCGCAGACATAATAAATACAGACGAAGTCTGTTACGACTCTGGCAAATCCGATTAGGCGTCCGGACTCATCAAAGGCCCCGTAATTAACTGAGTTGGCAAGTGATTTTTCTACCAGTTCTTTCGGCCGTTCGGCTGCCCAGTAGGTCTGTTTCAGCAATTTCATTAATTCTTCCGTATTAATTTCCTGTTCGCAAGATATATGATACATAAAATTCCTCCTTTGCTTTTCTTTATGATACGCCAAGAAATACATCCTGTCATCTTAAGATTTCCTAAAAATCCCGCAAGAAACCGATTGCAAGTTCCTTCGCAAAATAGTACACTGTAAAGGAAAGATTTAACAAATGGAGGAAACATATGAGTTTTACAACATATACTTGTGAAGATTTTGTAGATATTCTTTCCACAAAGGCGCCGGTTCCCGGTGGCGGCGGTGCGTCTGCTTTGGTAGGTGCCCTGGGTACTGCTTTGGGCAATATGGTGGGAAGTCTGACCGTAGGAAAGAAGAAATATGCTGACGTGGAAGCGGACATTATTGCTTTGAAGGAAAAGGCGGATGCTTTGCAGAAGGATTTCCTGCAATTAGTAGAAGAAGATGCCAAGGTATTTGAGCCTTTGTCCAAGGCCTACGGCATGCCCAAGGATACGGAAGAAGAAAAGGCAGAGAAGGCCAGAGTCATGGAAATCGTATTGAAGGATGCCTGCTCCGTTCCCATGGAAATCATGAGAAAATGTTGTGAGGCTATTGATATTATAGAGGAATTTGCCGCAAAGGGCAGTGTCATTGCTTTGAGCGATGCAGGCGTAGGCGCAGCATTTTGTAAGGCGGCATTGTATGGGGCTTCTTTAAACGTGTTCATAAACACCAAGTCTATGGCAAACCGTGAATATGCAGAAGGATTGAACAAAGAGGCGCAGGAAATGATGACCGTGTACGGCGCAAAGGCTGACGCGGTGTTTGAAGGCGTGAAAGACAGACTTAAATAGTGAAAATAGGCTGTCCATAGGGCGCAGACCGATAACTTACGGTCGCAAGAGACAGTAAAGGTGAAAGAGGTATAGTATGGCAAAGCAATTATTAGGCAAAGAAGTAACCGCTGCCATGAATGAGAAAATCAAGGCAAATGTAGCGGTATTAAAGGAAAAAGGCATCTCTCCCAAGCTGGGAATCATTCGTGTGGGAGAGCGTGAAGACGATATTTCCTACGAAAGAGGTGCGACCAAGCGTTGTGAGACCTTGGGCGTAGAATATGAGAAATTTTTGCTGCCTCAGGATGTGGCAGAGGAAGAGCTTTTGGCAGTAATCGACCAGGTAAACAAGGATGACAGTATCCACGGTGTGCTTTTGTTCAGACCCCTTCCCAAGCATTTGAACGAGGAAAAGATTATCAATGCACTGGATTTTGAGAAGGACGTGGATGGTATTACCGACGGTTCTTTGGCGGGTGTATTCGCAGGCAAAGCGCAGGGTTTCCCACCCTGTACTCCTCAGGGCTGTATGGAGATTTTGGACCATTACGGCATTGACTGCACCGGCAAAAAGGCAGTAGTAGTGGGCAGAAGTCTGGTAGTGGGTAAGCCCGCGGCTATGATGCTCATTAAGAAGAATGCAACCGTAACCGTTTGTCATACCAAGACTAAGGACATGCCTTCCGTAGTGCGCGAGGCGGATATCGTCATCGTGGCAGCAGGACGCGCAGGCGTGGTGGACGGTTCTTATTTGAGAGCAGGTCAGGTAGTTATCGATGTGGGTATCAACGTGAATGAAGAAGGCAAGCTTTGCGGTGACGTGAAGTTCGACGAGGCAGACGCTATTGTAGATGCGATTACTCCCGTGCCCGGCGGTGCCGGAAGCGTGACCACTTCCGTGCTGGTAGGTCATGTGGTGGAAGCTGCTATGAGAAAGTATCGGAAGTAAGAAAAATTACAGATAAAGACATGGGAAAACGAAGATTTTAAAATCTGCCTGTTTAAGGAGTTAAAAATGAAAACCGGAAGATATATGAAAATGATTTCACATCTTTTTGTTGCAATGATGAGTGTTTCATTGATTGCTTGCAATAGTGCAAAAGGGAACGAAAGTGCGGAAGTAACGGGGCCTGTTGCTATTTCTGATTCGGTGGAGGAATGCACTTCGAAAGTTATAGAGGAAGTGGCGGAACTCACTGATGTTACCGGAGAAGCAGTGACGCCCGAACTTATGGAAGAAGAAATGATTTCTGAGCTTACGGAAGAAGTAATCGTTTCCGAGTCCGTGAAAGAAAAAGTGACAGCCATGGAAGTTACAGAAGAACCGGTAGCGAATCCGGAGTTGCCGGAGGAAGCGGTGGCAACACCTGAACCAAGTGAGGAGCCGGTATTTGTCGCAACTATTGGTGACGAAATTATTGACGAAGAACCGGTTTTGATGCCTCAGGTTAATCAGGAAGAGCATGTTCATAATTATGTTGTTACTGAAGTAGTAGAAGCCACTTGTATGGAAAAGGGCAAGGAGGTATCTGTGTGTGAATGTGGTGATATTCAGACTGTAACTACTCACGAAGGAGATCATATATATACCCTTATTGAATATACTCCTCCATCATGTACAAAGCTTGGTAAGACGCATTTTAGATGTACCCAATGCGGAATGTCAGAACTGACTGTTACAAGAAAAGGGCATGAGTATGCGTTAGCTGTTAGAGACTCTACCTGTTATGCTACCGGTACTAAGACTTTATATTGTACAAAATGTCAAGCAAAGCTGCATACAGAAGATATTCCATTGAAGGCTCACACCCTTGTTGAAAAAATCATTGATTACCCGTATCACACCGTTCCGGGCAAAAAGAAAATCTATTGTAAGGTTTGTGGTACTCACGATCATGATGAAGAAATTCCGCCCCTTGATACACACACCTTCTTTCAAGCTCAAATAGGACCTTGCTGCGTGCAAACATATTGTCCATGTGGTTACTCCTCTTGTGATTTGATTTCAGGTTCCGTTGAAGAAATGTTAGGTTACATCAATGCTGAGAGAGCATACGTCGGATATGGGGCTCTTACTCTGGATCCGGAAATGAATGCAGCTGCGCAGCGTAGGGCAGAAGAGATTGTGACAGATTATTCTCATAACGGGAATGATACCGGATACGCAGAGAACATTAATATGGCACTTTCCGTTGAAGATTGTTTTGAATCTTGGATGAGTTCTTCCGGACATGCCGCAAATATTTGTGGCGGTGGCTACACCAGAATGGGCTTTGCTTGGGCTTCTGGTCCTGATGCAGTATATTTCGTTGCATTATTTGATTAAAATGGATATCAGTCAAATTAAAAGGCTCTGTACCCGGATGGTACAGAGCTTGCTTTTTGTCATAAATCTGTGATTCACCTTATTTACCGGGTGCCTTTTCCTTGCCGTAGTAAAGGATACCCAAGGTGCTCGGTCCTGCGTGGGTACCGATGCTGGGATTCAAATCCCCGATAATTACATTGGTAAAAGGGGTTTCCTGCTTAATCATTTCTGCCACGGCTAAAGCGTCTTCGTAGCAGTTGCCGTGAGCTATACCTACGGGGAAAGAAAAGTCGGTATCTTCTGCCATAGTGGCTTTCATACGGTCGATGAGCGTTTTGAGAGCCTTTTTACGTCCGCGTACATTGCCGTCTACGGTCAGTCCGCCATCCATGTTTACGTAAAAGAAGGGCTTCAGGTTTAAGGCACTTCCCACGAAAGCAACGGTCTTGCTGACACGTCCGCCACGGTGCAGATGGAACAAATCGTCCACGGTAAACTGCACGTTTAAATGATCCCTGAAGGTTTCCAATGTTTGCACCACCTCTTCATAAGAACCACCTTCGTCATGAAGATTATTTGCCTTAATTACCATTAATGATTGGCTGAGGGATACATTCTTTGAGTCAATCACGGTGATTTTCGCATCCGCATATTCTTCCAAAAGCTCTGCGGCCACCATACAAACGGTCTGGTAGCTGCTGCTGAGTGCAGAAGAAAAGGCAATATGAATAATGTCCTTGCCGGCATCCAATATGGCTCTGAACTTCTCCTCTACCACTGCAGGGTTGTTACCCTGAGACAGGGGAAGCTCGTCATTTTTCATGCGTTCATAAAACTCTGCGGGAGTTAATTTGAGCTCATCGCCATACACCGTATCTCCGAAGGAGTAGTATATAGGTATTATCGTTGTCGAAAGTTTCTCTATCCATTCCTGAGGTAAATCGGAACAAGAGTCGGTTGTAATACAATAATCTCTCATAGGGATTTCCTTTCCGGGTATTTTCATGTATTCTTTGGGACTGAATAGATTGTACCATAGGTGAATGGTTTACGCAAGTGAACTTTATTTTCCCCAAATATGGCGGGTTTTCACGATGCCGATTGCCAGGAGCAGGTAGGAGATAAGTTGCAGGGCACCCACAACTGCTTCTGTAGCGCCAAAAAATCCTGCTGCAAAAGGCGCGGCACTTACAAGTAATGCCAAAGCAAGAACCGGAGAAACTTTGTCCATTTTGTTTTCGTTCTCCTTGGGCCATTCTTTTTTGCGCTTACGAAGTTCCAAAACCACATTATTTGACTTCACAACCACGTGCATACAAACAAGCAGAATAGCACCAATGGCCAGGGTTAAGATGAAACCGCCCACGAAACCGCCGGTGGTGGTATACAGCTCCAGAATGACACACAAAAGCTCAATCATGGATGCGAGTTTAAAGAGACCGCGGATTTTCAAAAAATATTCCAACAAGGCATCTGTGTTCGGATACTGAGGAAAAGGAATGTCCATGGGTTTTCTGCGCAGGTACACCCGGGAACCCCAGCATTGCACCACTTCCGCCCCGGCATTTTCCATTTTTTCTTTATATTCCCTGCTCACGGAGAAAAAGTTGTCTGAGTGTTCCATGCCGTATTCGTATTGACCGGGAGTACATTCCTCGAAGGTGTAGAAACCAGCGAAATAATTCACAAAAGCATGTCCTTCTCCTGCCATTTGGTTCAGCCATTCAACATTTTCTTCTCTATTAAAGTTCAAACGAAATTTCGTCATATCAACTCTCCTGTTTGTAATGTCATACAAATAATATAGCAGTTTCAAAATGATTTGCCAATAGAATTTGTTACCATGAAAAAATTGATTTTTGGAGGCAAAGGTTTTATACTAAGAGAGAATTAAAACGCTGATTTTCAGGCAAGGAGAATGAACATGAAGATACGAAGAGCAGTAGAAAAGGATATTCCGGCATTACACAGGCTTTTGGGGCAGGTGGAAATGGTGCATCATGTGGGCAGGCCGGACTTGTTTAAATATAAGGCGGTAAAGTATAGTGACGCGGAGCTTAGCGAGCTTTTGAAGGATGATTCCAGACCGGTTTTTGTGGGCGTGGATGCTGATGATTGTGTACTGGGCTATGCATTTTGTATTTTTCAGCAGTATTTGGACAATAATGTACTCACGGACATTAAGACACTTTATATCGATGATTTATGTGTGGACGAGGAGCTTCGCGGACAACATGTGGGAAAGCAGTTGTATGAGTATGTGCTGGAGTTTGCCAAGGCACAGGGCTGTTATAATGTTACGTTGAATGTGTGGAGTTTGAATGAAGGTGCCATGAAGTTTTATGAGACCTGTGGGTTGACCCCGTATAAGGTGTGTATGGAGAAGATTCTGAGTGATTAGGCAAGGCGGCATTTACCGACTTACCGGGCAGAAGAAGGCAACTGTATGAGGATATATGAAGGGAGAAAAGAATTATGTTTGATGTAAAAGTAGTGATAGAAGAGGCAGTGCAGTGGATTCGTGACTGGTTTGAAGAAAATGGTAAGGGTTGCAATGCAGTGGTCGGTATTTCCGGTGGCAAGGATTCCAGTATTGTGGCTGCTTTGTGTGTAAAAGCTTTGGGTAAAGAGCGAGTGTATGGTATCCTCATGCCTAACGGAGAGCAAAAAGATATTTCTGACTCCCTGCAGTTGGTAGAGCATTTGCAGATTCCTTACTATATCAGCAATATTGAAAAATCTTACAACGCAGTTATCGAAAGTATGGAGGTAAGCGGCATCGAGATGAGCGAACAGACCAAGATTAATCTGGCGCCCCGACTTCGTATGACCACTTTGTATGCATACTCACAATCGCTGAATGGCAGGGTGGCAAATACCTGCAATCTGTCTGAGGACTGGGTGGGATACTCTACCAGATACGGTGATGCGGCGGGAGATTTCAGCCCCCTGGCACATTTGACGGTACAGGAAGTGGTGGAAGTGGGCCGGGCCCTTGGTTTGCCGGAGAATCTGGTAGTAAAGGTTCCTTCTGACGGGCTGAGCGGCATGTGTGATGAAGATAAACTGGGCTTTACCTATGCGGATTTGGATAAATATATCCGTACAGGAGTATGTGAAGATGAAAAGGTAAAGGCACGTATTGACTATCTGAATGAGTTGAATGCGTTTAAGCTGAAGCCTATTCCGGGCTTTATGCCGAGTTTTGCGAAGGAGTAACAGATGACGATTCTTTATTCGATACTGCATTTTCTGGTGGACGGTGTCTGTGCTTTTGCCATGTTTGGGTATTTTGCGGAAAGGGACAGCTGGTATATGAATATACTGCTTTACAATTTCTGTGCTTTCGCTATGCAGATGCCCTTTGGCGTGGTGTTGGACTACCTGAACAGTCAACCGAAAAAGCGCAAATTGAGCCCTTCCTATTGCTTTGCCGGAGTAGGGGTACTTTGTACTCTTACAGGAGCCATGGTGCATCCGGTTTTGCTGGGATTGGGAAATGCTCTGTTTCATTTAGGCGGCGGTGTAGGAACTATTTTTGAAGATAGAGAAAAAGGCTGGCGCGGCAGAGGACTGGGTGTATTTGTGGCGCCCGGTGCGCTGGGGCTTTACATAGGTACTCAATTAGGGAAAAAAGGCGCAAGCAGCCTTTGGTTGATGGCAGTGGCAGTGCTTATGGTTGCCATTTGCCTGTTGGGCAGGCGTTTGCTGTGTCAGGATGCGGTGTCGGGTTTACAGTCTGATTGTCCGGTTGGGAGTAACGAGGAAAAAACTTTTGATTTGACCACAAGTTCCGGCGAAAAAGGCACTGTCGGCTACGGCTTGCTCCTCTTTGGATGTATGTCCGTGGTGGTGCTTCGCTCTTATATAGGAATGGCGGTTACTTTTTCCTGGAAAACCACGTTGCTTGCAGGTACAATAGCGGTTTTGGCGGTGGTGCTCGGTAAGGTTGCCGGAGGATTCGGAGCAGTGCTGCTTGGGACCCGCAGAACTATGGTGGTTTCTTTGGGGCTGGCAGCAGTATTGTATTTGTTGTCGGAAAATATGCTTGCGGGTGTTTTAGCCCTGTTTCTGTTTAATATGACTATGCCTATTACCTTGTATCTACTGGTGGAGGGAAAGAAAGAGATGCCGGGATTTGGTTTCGGTGCGCTGACATTTGCGATTTTTCTGGGAATTTTGCCGGTGTACCTGGAGTGGTCGATGCCTGTGGCCGGGAATATTATCGGTTGTTTGGGAAGTGTGATTTCGCTGATAGTTCTTTGGTTTTGCATCCCCGGGAAGCCGGGAAAAAACAGTCGGACAGGCGTAAGCGGGGAGGCGTGTTAATATGGCCCGCTATTTATTGGAAATGTTTGGAGTATCCTTGCTTTGGACCCTTTTTATAGAGGAACTGATAGGGGTTGTGTGGGGATTTAGAGAGAAAAAATATTTTTTGTTATTTCTTTTGGTCAATGTTGTAACCAACCCGGTTGCAGTTCTGTCATATTGGTTGTACAGGGTGTATTGGGTCGGGACGTCCATGACGGTACAGATTTTAATTGAAGTAATCGTCGTATTGGCGGAAGCATGGATTTATAGTATGTTTGCAAAAGAAAAGGAGTGGAGAATTCCGCGACCCATATTGTTGGCAATCATAGCAAATGCCGCATCCTGGGGAAGCGGATTGTTGATTTAAAGGGAAAATGTAAGGTGCGCCAATCCTTGGATTTTCGAGAATTACATAAATGGTGCAGAAAAGAGGAGTCTATGAAGAAAAACTTAATTGTTCTGGGCATGATAGCAGTTTGGTTTTTGAATATTTTGCCTGCTAAGGCAGATGCCATATGGGAACCCAGGTCAGAATTTTATGAAGAGCATGCGTCGGAATGCGAATATGACAATCGCCAATACACTGCAGACGGTCCGGACGGAGTGGTAAAAGTTTATGTGAGCCCGGAGAACTCTATGGTGGTTGACACCTTAGATAATGGCATGAGTGTGTGTGTTTTATTCACTTATACAGATGAGGATGGAATCAGGTGGGGTGTCATCGAAAACTATAGTGATGAATCGAAAACCGGTTGGTTGGTAATGGATTATATGAATGTGGTTTACGATTACATATCCTTTAAAGAGGAATACGGATCATCTTTTGTGGCGGAATCGGGAGCTCTTGGCGCAGAAGCTGTAGGCCAAACTATAAAGTTTTGGCCGTATCCGGGGGCGCAGAATGGCTATTATGAGATGGAAATACAAAGTGCTGAGGAGTGGTTACCTGAGTACAGTCAAACGTTTGTGGACGAGGAAGGTCATAAGTGGGGATATATAGGATACTACTATGGGATGAAACATTATTGGATTTGTCTCGATAATCCAACCGCAACAGCGGAAGAATTATATCCAAACGGAATTCCGGCAAGAGGCGATGAAGCTGCAGAACCCGAACCGGAAGAGGAAAAAAGTGCAGAGGACTCCGATGAGGACCAAGAGGCGGAAATCGTGCCTAAGGGTAACGACAAATTAGTCTTCATCGTAAGTGGTCTGGTAGCAGCAGTGGCTGCTGTGACCGGCGGTTTACTCGTGTGGCTAAAAAAGAAGAAAAAATTTTAAATTTTTGTAACCAGCAGGGGAGGGATCCTGTCATATAGGATGAAAGGGGTATATTGACAGAAACGGAAAATTATAGTACGTTTTCTAGAGAGAATTACACTTTAAAAAATAAGGAGCGCCAATCCTTAGAAAGCTAAAATATAAAATGGCGCAGAAAAGAGGAGTCTATGAAGAAAATATTTATTTTTGGAATGGTGGCAGCATGGTTTTTGAGCATGTTACCGGTTAATGCAGCGGCTGATGCAGTTTTGGAAGATGAGGGTATTGTTGCAGAAGAAACCTTCAGAACCGAAGAAGACGGAATCGCTGAGGAAACCCACAGAACCGAAGAAGACGGAATCGCTGAGGAAACTCACAGAACCGAAGATGAGGAAATCGGTGAAGAAACTCACAGAACCGAAGGTGAAGAAATCGGTGAAGAAACCCACAGAACCGAAGAGGAAGAAAGCAACAACACCGTGATTTATATTGTATGCGGAGTTGCAGCTGTTGTAGTAATCGGCGGTTTGCTTGTATGGTTTAAGAAAAAGAAAAAATAAGACATACGAAAAGGGCGCATTCGCATCAGCGGATGCGCTTTTAGTTTAGAATAATTTTACATAGTAAAAACATATACAAACTTGCAATTTGTGACATTTCGAATTACTATTACATATAGGTATAATAAAGAGTATTGAGAGGATAAGGCTTTGAGATTTTGCAGAGAAAGGAAAAACTACATATTGTGTTTTTTGATGGTTTGTCTGGCACTTTGCGGAATCTGTTTTGAGGAAGTGTCAACAAAATCCTTCCTGGGCACGGAAAGGTCTTGGGCCGGGGAGGGTGTGTTATCCGACAGTGATGTATTTTTGGAGCAGGAACTTTGGAATCAGGAAGATGCTTTGTTGCAACGTTCCGATTTGAGAGTATTACGTGTTTCGAAAAGAGACAGTGTTCGTGTACATTTTAGGGTTTTTATGTGCATGGCTCTTGCTGCCATTGCAGTGCAGATTATATTGTTTGCTTGCGGAATTACAGGGCGTAAACATTCCGTAAACGGATTTAGTCATAGATTTATTATAGGTTATATTCATCAGACCGACGGTGAAAAAGAATATTGATTTTCTTCTAAGCAGCTTATGGAGACATAGGTTTATTTTGGTATGATTTTAGGAGGAAATTAAATATGGATTTTTGGCAGGTTTTATTGCAGGTATTTTTATTGTTGCTTGGATTTGCAATGCTGATGAAGGGTGCGGACTGGTTTGTAGACGGAAGTGCGGGCATCGCAGAGAAATTCGGTATTCCCCAGTTGGTAGTAGGTTTGACTATTGTGGCAATGGGCACCAGTGCACCGGAAGCGGCGGTAAGTATTTCCGCAGCCTTAAAGGGTAGTGCCGATGTGGCGGTAGGAAATGTAGTGGGAAGTAATATACTGAATATTTTGATTATCCTGGGACTTACAGGAGCAATCACTTCAGTGGCAGTGCAGAAGTCTACGTTGATTTATGAGATTCCGTACATGCTTGTGATTACCGGGGTTTTGTTGTTCATGGGTATGGCTGATGAGAATGTAAACAGAGTGGAAGGCATCATTCTTTGGGTATTGTTTATTATTTACCTGATTTATTTGTTCCGCATGGCAAAGAACGGAAAGCAGGAGCAGAGTACGGAGAAGAGAAGCATTGGATTACTTCTTGTTTATGCTGTTATTGGCGGTGTTGTGGTAGTATTCGGAAGTACAATTACGGTAAATGCAGCGACAGCGCTTGCAGAGGCAGCCGGCATTACGGAGCGTTTCATCGGTTTGACAGTAGTGGCACTGGGTACTTCTCTTCCTGAGTTGGTGACCTCTGTTACTGCAGCGAGAAAAGGAAATGCAGATATCGCCATCGGAAATATTGTAGGAAGCAATATCTTTAATATTTTGTTTGTATTGGGTACCAGCGCGATTATTATACCCTTAACATTTGAAGCGAAGTTTATTATAGACGCTGTTATTTCCATCGGAGCAGGTGTATTGCTTTGGGTGAGTGTAGTTCGCAAAAGATTGTTGACACGTCCATGGGGCATTATTATGTTGGTGGCCTATGCGGGATATTTTGTATATCTGTGTCTTTCCTAAAAAATAGAATGAAATATATCCCACAATATGATATGATATAAGGTACTATGAAACGAGAAATGACTTAATGCGAAGTGCATCGGGGTCAGAGGAGGAAGTATGTTTAAAAAAGCAGGAAGAGGCTTTGCGTTATTGCTGGCCGGAATAATGTTATTTACCACAGCAGATTTTTCGACTGTGGCAGCGAAGGATGAGACGTTGGGAGAAAACGTTATCGTGAATCCTGATTTTGCGCAGGAAGATGTATCCGCATGGACGGCAGGCCAGGGTGGAGCTACCATTCGCGCCGTACAGGGAGAAGAAGAAATTGCGGATGGAATTACCACTTATGGCGAAATCAGCGGCAGAACCTCGCCTTATGACTGTTTTGCGCAGGATATCACTGCTTTGGTGGAGAACGGAAAAGAATATAAGTTCACATTTTATGCAAAACTTTCCGAAGATTACGCAGATGCACCGGCTGAGCAGAGAGAACTTCAATTTTCTCCTTACGTAACCGTAAACGGACAGACCAATTATTTGGGTTCTTATTCCACGGAGCTTACCGGAAATGTTTCCAAAACCCTGATTCCCGGCAAGTGGACCAAATATGCGGGAACCTTCCGTATAGATTATGACGGAGACATTGAACAGATTGTAATTCGTTTGTTGGAGCAGGGAACCAATTACGGACAGGGTGATTGCGTTTTGGGTGATTACTATGTAACCGGTGTTTCTTTGCAGGCAATAGAGAAAGAACCTTTTGTATTGCAGGACGTTCCCGAACTGAGGGATGCCGTTACAGAAGCTACAGAAGAAGGATTTATTGTAGGTTGTGCAGCCACATTGGGTGAATTGAACGATGACGGTGTAGTTGCACTGATCAGAAAGCACTTCAATGCACTTACCATTGGTAACGAGTTGAAGCCGGATGCAATATTTAATTATAGTAATCAGCAGTGTCCCGGAACCACTACAGATGTGTTAAACGGTCAGGAAATCGTGGTACCTATAGTGAATTTCTCCAGAGCAGAAAAGATGTTAGATCAGGTTTTGGCATGGAACCGGCAAGATCCGGAAAACCCCATTCGAGTGCGCGGTCATGTATTGGTATGGCATGCTCAGACACCGGAGTGGTTTTTCCATGAGGATTACGATGCTTCCAAGCCTTATGTATCCAAGGAAGAAATGGACATCCGACAGGAGTGGTATATTAAGACCGTTTTGGAGCATTTTACAGCAGAAGACAGCAAGTATGCAGGTTTATTCTATGGTTGGGATGTTGTAAACGAAGCAATCAGCGATGGAACAAATGTATACCGTACTGATAATGAGGGCGGCAGTAATTCCAGCTGGTGGCATGTATATCAGAGCGAGGAATTCATTGTAAATGCATTCCGTTATGCCAACAAGTATGCGCCTGCAGATTTGCAGTTATTCTACAATGATTACAATGAATGCGGTATTAGTAAGAGAGGTAAAATTCTTCAATTAATTGAAACCGTAAAGGCAGCAGAAGGTACTCGTATAGATGGTATGGGTATGCAGGGACATTATGGTATGAGCAGTCCGGATACCATGGCATTTTTGGATGCAATGCGTGCTTATGGAGAAGCGGCCGGTTCCGTGCAGATTACAGAGTGGGATTTAAGTGCCAGCGATAAATACGACGGAACTGCGGCAACACGTCAGGATGAGTATCTTCGTCAGGCAAAGAAGTATTTGGCATTGTACTGCGGTATCTTGAATTTGAGAGCTGACGGCGTCAATGTTTCAGGAATGACCTTCTGGGGAACCATTGATAAATATTCCTGGTTACAGAGTCGTTCCAACGTAGGCGGAGGAACGGACGGAACCAGAAAGCAGTGTCCGTTATTATTTGATGATGATTGTAATGTAAAGCCTGCTTATTGGGCGTTTGTAGACCGTGATTTAATAGAGACAAACGGTGAAGCGCCTCAGGCGACTCCGGAACCCACTAAGGAGCCGGAAGAAGCGGCAGAAGAAGTTCCGGAAGTGACGGAGGCACCGCAACCTACAGAGCCTGCTCAGGAAACTGTAAATGAAGAGGTTGTTTCCGCATCAGATACCCCTATTATCGCTTATGTGGGCATAGGAGCTGCGATATTGCTGATGTTTGGTATTTTCATCTGGATGTGGATGAATCGTGAGAAAAAAGCATAGCGTACTATTTCAAGGAAGGTAGGAAACTTGTATGTATCAGGATAACAAAATCCTCGTAGGCATGTCCGGAGAGGAAAAAGTATATATTTATCCCAAGATGGCGAACCGCCATGGTTTGATTGCCGGAGCTACCGGTACCGGAAAGACGGTAACATTAAAGGTATTGGCGGAATCTTTCAGTGCCTGCGGTGTGCCGGTTTTTCTGGCAGATGTAAAGGGTGATCTGGCCGGAATGTGTAAGCCGGGTACCATGAACAAGAATGTGCAGAGTCGTGTGGAATCCATGGGATTGGACCAATTAGGATATCCTTTTCAGGCATATCCCACCAATTATTGGGATGTGTATGCTGAGAAGGGACTTCCCTTGCGTACCACCGTTTCAGAAATGGGTCCTTTGTTGTTAAGTCGTATTTTAGGCTTGAATGATACGCAGACGGCGATTATGTCGGTGCTTTTCAAAATTGCCGATGATGAAGGAATGTTGTTAATTGATACCAAAGACTTGCGTGCCATGTTGCAGTATGTGGGTGAGAAGGCTAAGGAGTATTCCCTTGTGTACGGAAATCTTTCCAAGCAAAGTCTGGCGGCGATTATCCGCGCCATTATTGCGTTGGAGGCAGAAGGCGGGGACAAGTATTTCGGTGAGCCTGCCTTGAATATTGTGGACTGGTTTTCTACCGATTGCAACGGAAAGGGCAATATTCAGGTATTGGATTGCCAGAAACTGATTAATTATCCCAATATGTATGCGACCTTCCTTTTGTGGATGATGTCGGAATTGTTTGAAACATTACCGGAAGCAGGTGACGGGGAGAAACCCAAGATGGTCTTTTTCTTTGACGAAGCACATCTTTTGTTTGATGATGCCCCCAAAGCCCTTTTGGATAAAGTGGAGCAGGTAGTAAAATTGATTCGTTCCAAGGGAGTGGGTATTTACTTTATTACTCAGAATCCCCGCGATATACCGGACGAAGTACTGGCACAGCTGGGAAATAAGGTGCAGCATGCCCTTCATGCATATACCCCGAAGGAGCAAAAAGCAGTAAAGGCAGCCGCGCAGTCCTTCCGCGAAAATCCGGAGTTCAATACTTATGATACTTTGTTGGAGCTGGGAATTGGTGAGGCTTTGATCTCCGTGTTGGATGAGAAGGGTGTTCCTACCATTGTAAAGAGAGCAACCATTCTGCCGCCCCAGAGCCAGATGGGCCCTATCGAAGACAGCGAAAGAGACAGCCTGATTAAGAATAGTTTGCTGTATATCAGATATAATGAATCTTATGACAGAGATTCTGCTTATGAGTTCTTGCAGAGAAGAAATGTAACTAATGCGGAGTTGGCAGCAGCAGAAGAGAGAAAGAAGCAGGAAGAAAAAGAAGAGGCTGCAAGGAAAAAGCAACAGAATCGTGTTGCAAAGAGTGTGGCGAATTCCGCAGCAGGCACTATCGGACGAGAAATCGGTAATACATTCGGCAAGTCCGTGGGCGGTAAATTTGGCAAGAAGCTGGGCGGTAATATCGGAGCCACCCTGGGCAGAGGATTGTTGAGTACATTATTTAAGTTATAAATAAATCCATCAATCGGAGATGAGCGGTAATTTATGAAGAAAACCTTGCGGGAAAGATTGGCAGGCAATGAATGTCTGGTTTTTATATTCTTTACGGTAGCGGTGTTTTGGACAACTGCGTTTATAGTGTCCCCACCCGTTGAAATATGGGAAGGTATGGTTAAAATTGTGACCTCCAGAGATGCCCTGATTACAGATTATTTTGAATTAGGGGGATATGGTGCGGCCTTTTTTAACTCCGGTTTGGTTACGCTGACCGGTACCTTGGTCTTGCGTAAGGAGAAGGTGCCCTTTACGGGACTTTCCATGGCAGCATTGTTCATTAATGCCGGATTTGCTTTTTTCGGTAAGAATCTATTGAATATTATTCCGATTCTACTTGGAACTATTTTGTATGCGAAGTTTCAACATGCAAAATTCAGCAGATACATTTATACAGCGTTATTTGGCACTTGTTTATCACCGTTTATTACGGAGATGATATATATTTTGCCTTTTGAACCGTGGGTGAATTTCTTGTTTTCCATGGGGGTGGGCATATTGATTGGTTTCATCTTACCGCCTTTGTCCATGCATACAGCGTCTATGCACATGGGATATAATTTGTTTAATGTGGGATTTTCAGCAGGTATTCTGGCTTTTATTGCTACCTGTGTACTGCAATCGGTGGGTATTCAACCACAGGCGGTCTTTATTTGGAAAGAAGGATGCCCCTTGTGGTTGACCATAGGTGTTTACGGTTATTTTTTGGTAGCGTTTTTATATGGTTTGTTTTTAAACGGCTGGAAATTTCGAAGCGCACTTAAAATACTTCGACATCCGGGTCGTGCCGTTGCGGATTTTGTATTAATGGATGGACCGGGAGCTACATTTATGAATATGGCGTCGGTAGGTTTGATTTCGGTCACTTATATTTTACTGATTGGCGGGGATTTGTCCGGACCGGTATGGGGAACCATACTGACAGCTTTTGGCTTTGCGGCATTCGGAGCCCATTTGAAGAATTTCACGCCGGTACTTCTGGGTGTATATTTATCTACGTTTTTAAATATTTTTGATCCGACAACGCCGGCTATTCAGCTGGCGGCAATTTTCGGTGTGGGCTTAGCGCCTATAGCCGGTCAGTTCGGCGTTCTGGCGGGAATCGTGGCGGGTGCCTTACATGTGGCAATTGTTACCTGTACCAATAACCTATATGGCGGTTTGAATTTATATAATAACGGTTTCAGCTGCGGATGGGTGGCGATTATCATGGTTCCGTTTGTGGAAAGCTTTATCGCCCGTTTTGAAGTGCATCCCAGGAAAAAGATCTTTTCCAAAAAGAGTATGAGTGAGAAGGAGAAAAAGAACAGTGATACATGAGGAAAAAAAGTTAGGTAAAATAGTGGAAGAATTGACAATGTTCTTTTTCAGCGTGGGCGGAAACCATATTTCTTCTAAAATCGAGAGAGAAGGTCATCAGGTAGTGATTTCTTTTGAAAGTGATTATGCTCCGGAATACAGGGGGAATTTGGAATCTCTGCCGAAGTATTTAAATGAGCCGCGTAACGAGGGCATGGAGGATATTTATTGGGAATTAGCGGGTTCGGGAGACCCCGGAGAAGGCAGTCAGCTGTTGTTAATCGGTGTGATGATTGATAAGGCTGAGGTGCACATTGAAGAGGATACTGTAAGATTGAAATTGTATAAAGAGATGATGAGCTAAAAAGAAAAGCCCTTACCGGCAGAGCTTCGCAGAAACGAAACTTACTCGGTGAGGGCTTTTTTACGTAGTTTTAATATACAAATCAGGGCGATGACAAACATAATTGCTATAAACCACGGATACAGGGTGATGCTGATATTGCGTGCTGCCAGTCCGAATATAAAGGGGATAACCATGTAGGCTACATAAGACATAGCCATTTCAGCACCAATCACGGATTGGGAAATCTTCTTACCGAAAATCGAAGGTGTCAAATGTGTCAGATTGGGGAAAATGGGACCGATTCCCAAACCCATAAGACATAAACCTACCGCGGCAAAAATCCCGGGAAGGGGAAGCAAAATAATCACTGTAGCGATACCGCAAATGCCCATTCCCGTACAGGTTAAACTCCAGGCGCTGAATTTATTAGCCAAAACACCGGAAAAGAAACGTCCCAAGGTGAAGCCAATGTAGTATAGCATAATGAGTGCTGCAGCTTTGTCAGGATGATACCCCTTTGCATCTACTAAGTAAGTAGCACCCCAGACGTTGCACAGAGCCTCCAAAGCGCATGAAGCCATAAAAGCAAACAGAATCATGACAATGGAGGAATTTCGAAGCATTTTACCGTAGCTGAGAACGACTATTTCGTTATCTTCTTCTCCGGAAGAATCCTGCGCTGTTTTGATTTTTTTCCAGAGAGGAAGAGCAAAAATCATAACTAAAGTGATTCCGGTTTGTATGAAGAAAGCATATCGATATCCTTTTTGCCATGCGCTGTTGTCAGAAAGGGCAAGTGACATGATGTAGGGACTGACAGTGATGCCCACTCCGTAGAAACAGTGGAGAAAGCTCATCTGAGAGGCGCTGTAATGGATTGCCACATAATTGTTTAATGCGGTATCTATAGCACCTGCTCCCAATCCCAAAGGCAGGGAAAGCACGCATATCCACCAAAAATTCTCTGAATAAGAGATACCCAGCAGTGAAATGGCTGTCAGCGCAGTACTAAGGGCTGTAATGCCGCCGGTGCCGAATTTTTTAATGAGCCGGGCACTGAACACGCTGGCAGCGGTGGTTCCCATGCAGTTGATAATCGTCACAAAATTGGCATGGGATATGGGGAGTCCCCACTCGGGATAAATGGCAGGCCAGGAGGTGCCGAACAGAGAGTCGGGCAGTCCCAGGCCAATGTATGCAATATAAATCACAATCAATAACAGGGTAAACATAAAAACTCCTATGTGTAACGTAAGCAAAGCTTGCGTTTCCGTCCAAATAGTATATAATACGCTTGTCACATTATAGCCCAAGCGTTTAAAAATTTCAACTGTGGAAAGCGCGTGAAATGTCACCGGTAAAATGCAACTGTTGTAAAGAGTAAAAGTGTTGAAGTTGCGGGACAAGTATAGTAATATTTTTCTAGAAAGATTTGTTCGAACGGGAAGAGGATTATGAGTAAATTAAAGGATTTTTTAAAGAAAGAGGTTGTCCTGACGGTGGCCTTACTTTTGGCAGTGGTTTCCATGTTTATTGTGAAGCCGGATGAAGAGTACATAAATTACATTGATTTTTCTACATTGGGTATTTTGTTTTGCCTGATGGCGGTAATGGCAGGTTTGCAAAGGATGGGGGTCTTTCGGGAGATTGCGGAAGCGCTTCTTTCCAAGGTGCAAAAGACTTGGCAAATTGTACTAATTCTGGTGATGCTTTGTTTTTTCTTCAGTATGCTGATTACCAATGATGTGGCACTGATTACCTTCGTGCCATTTACCTTTATCATCTTGGATTTGCTGGGGAAAGAGGCAGAGAAAAAACTTTTGATACCCGTAGTGGTGTTACAGACCATTGCAGCCAATTTGGGCAGTATGTTGACCCCTATTGGAAATCCCCAGAATCTGTACTTGTTTGGAAAGGCAGAGATGGGCATCGGAGAATTTATGCTCCTGTTACTTCCCTATACGGTGGCGGCATTTTTATTGTTAACCGGCTGTTGTATCCTGTTGGGAAGGTCCGGTAGACCGAAGCACGGACAGGACCCGGGGACGATGGAGGGAAACATCTCCAAGTCGGAAGTGACTGACGAAAACGGACAGGAGGCCATGACAAAGTTTGAAGCGCTGACCACACGCACTCATTTACAAGGTGGAGCGTGGGATATGGTACGCTATTTGATATTGTTTGCGCTGGCTCTGTTGACTGTGGCAAAGTTCGTACCTTTTGAAATTACGCTGGCGGTTACGGTGGTGACCATGCTTTTATTTGACCGCAAGCTTTTTGCAAAAATTGATTACAGCCTGCTGTTAACATTTGTAGGATTTTTTGTTTTCATCGGCAATATGGGACGTGTGGAAGCCTTTAGGGAAATGTTACAAAGCATCATTCATGGTAACGAGGTACTAACTGCAGTGGTGTCCAGTCAGGTCATCAGTAATGTGCCGGCAGCACTTCTTCTGTCCGGATTTACAGAGGACGTGGAGGCGCTGATTATCGGTACGAATCTGGGCGGATTGGGTACGCTTATCGCATCCATGGCCAGCCTGATTTCTTATAAATACATTGTGAAAGAAAACCGTTGTGGGAAAGGCGCATACTTCGCGTACTTTACCGTGGCAAATGTAGTATTTCTGGCAATTTTGCTGGGTATGTGGGTTCTTATATAAGGGTGAAGACGGCGCGACAATGTGAATGGTATGATGGTGGCACGCGGCGCGACAATGTGAATGTTATGTTGGTGTCAGGCGGTGCGACAAGGGTTTTGATATGAGATAGAAAGGAATCATCATGAGAATTGCAATCTGTGAAGACGAGCCGGTTTTTGCGAAAGAACTGGCGGCAAATATTCAGACATTTTTCGGAAATAAGAATATAGAACCCGCCATAGATTTCTTCTCTGACGAGCAGGTGGTTCAAAAGATGAACGAAAGTTCCAAAGCTTTTGACATCATATTTATGGACATTCATCTGGGTGGCCAAGCGGATGGTGTGGAAATCAGTAAAAAACTGCGGGAACATGCGCCTCAGGTACCCATCATTTTCATCACCGGATTGGAAAATCGTGCCATTGACGGTTATGATGTGGATGCTTTCAGTTTCCTTGTAAAGAAAAAATACGCGGAAAAGTTGCCCCTTGTTTTAGAAAAGCTTTGGAAGCAACTATATGAAGCAAAAACCCTTACGGTGACAGAAAAAAATGAAGTACATGTCCTCCCGGTGAAAGAGATACTATGGATTGAATCGGATGGACGAAGCAGTCTCGTCCACACCATAAATGCAACTTACACAGACATACGGTCCATTCAGAACATGGCAGCAGTTCTTAGTGATACAGACTTTATAGAATGTTTTAAATCAATCTTTGTAAATGTAGAAAAGATCAGAAGTGTAAACGCCGATACCATTACCCTGATAAATGATTATAAACTTCCTGTCAGTCGCCGAAGTCGTAAGGGTGTTATGCTGGCAGTGATGAAAAAGGTGCGTGACCAATGAAGAAAAAATTATCCATTCCTTTGCAGCTGATTCTTTTTTCCCCGGCTGTCATTCTATTGAACGCAATTATTTTTTATTCCATAAACTTCTCCGGTGATGTTTTGCAAAGTAAGGATGTATTTGGCGTGAAATACATTTATGACAGAGAAGATATTGCCCTGCAGGAAACCATTTTAGACAGTCTGCCGACCGATGTGGATGTAGCAGAAGCTTTCCTCAGAGAGCAGTTACAGGCGTTAACGGCGGAATTTGAGAAAGATTCCGGTTCTTCTACACCGGAGGAAGCCTACTTTTCCCTGCAGGATGCGCAGGATGCTCGACGTAATTATGACGCAGTATTGTCACGGATTGCTTACGTAAAAGGGTATTCGGAGTATGTGAAAAGCATTGCAGATAATGCAGGGAGCCTTTTGGAGTTTTCCATATATCAGCAAAAAGGCTGGCTTCATAATAATATTATTCAGACTCGGAAGGATTTTTATGGGTTGGAGCAGATTGTCCTTACGCCCGTAAATGAAGCAGGCTTTATGAGTTTGTTAAATTATCGTATTACAGATATCATTGCTTTGTTACTCACAATAGGAATGGTGTGGATGCTTGCTCCGCCTAAGGAGTTGTCCGTGCGAAAGAAACATGCGGGGCCTATCCTCATTTGGTTTGTAAGTTTATGTGCACTGTATTTGCTTAATTTTAGTATGACTGCCGCTTACATAGGACTTCCGGAGTTTCAGGTAGCCCTGCAGTCGTTGCAACCATTTCAAAGTTGTCCTTACCTGATCGGTTGTGGTACTTTGCTATTGCTGTGTCTTGTTTTTAAATTGGCGGGCTTCGGAGTGATTTTGTGTGTAGGACTGTTTTGTTCTTCCTGTCATAGAAAATGGCCGGCCGTTGCGCTCGTCGGACTGGTAGGAGCAGAAGCGTGGCTGGCATATCTGAATCGAGATGTGGGAGGTATTTCGGAATTTTTACGAGAAATCAATCTGTTTTCCGCATTTGGAGCAGAGCGTTTTTTCCTCCGCTATTTGAATTTAAATATTGTGGGACAGGCAGTATCGCCATGGCCTATTTTTGTGATTTTTATGGTGTTGTCGGCAGTCCTTGCTCTCTTAGCTACAACCAGACGTGTAGGTGCCTATGCCAGGGAAATCCGAGGGCGTGCGGAGCGTGCTTATTATGATGAGCTGGATCAACGGTATGAGGAAACCAGGAAAATACGCCATGATATCAACAATCATCTGTTGGCTCTGCAACTTTTGGTGGAAAAAGGTGATTTGGCTAACGCCAAGGCTTATATTGGAGAGATTTCCGAAGAGCTGGATCAGACTATTATGCCGGTACGAACAGGCTCCAATGTGTTGGATGCTCTGATTTGGCAGAAGATTTGTCAGGCACGAAAATGTAACATTACCATTCAGACGGAGATACATTGCAGTGTGAACGGCAGAAATATTTCTGATTATGATTTGTGTGGTATTTTTGGTAATATTTTGGACAATGCTATGGAGGCAGTAGCAGGTATGGACGCTCCTGTTATTAATCTATTCATTGGCAATCAGCTGGATATGTTATATATTTCCTGCAAGAATCCCTATCAGGGAGAGCGCCCGAAACGCGGCGACAACTTTGTTACCACCAAGGGTTCGCCGGAAAGTCATGGTCTGGGCATTCCGCGTGTCCGGGAAATTGCCAAGCTTTATGATGGTGAAGTAAATATCTCTACGGAGGAGGAACATTTCCTCATTGAAATACTTTTAAATAACAAATGACCGCTTGTGTCGGATTTAGAACCGCTTCTGCAGAGGCGGTTTCTTTTTGGGCAAAACTTTGCTATAAAGAAAACAAATAATGTACCGTCAGGAAAGGATGATGATTATGCGCAAATTAAAGAGTTTGACACTTTTAAGTATTTTGGTATTTGCTTTGACCGGCTGTGGTGCCGGCAAAGAGGAGGAAGTCTTTGAACAGGGAAATATTATGCCCCTCTTCGGTCCTATTATGGAAACGGAAAACGCGTATTACTATACCACTAATGATTTCAAATACGAGTTGCATTACTATGATAAGGCTTCCGGCAAATCTATTTTTCTTTGTAACAAACCGGAATGTTCCCATGACGGGAACGAATTTTGTGCCGCCACTGCCGGAGGACGTTTTGTCATGTATACCGATATGTACAAGGACGGAATCTATGTGGCAGCACTGGAACCGGAGGAAAACCGCGTGGATAAGAAGTTATTCAAGGTTTCTTTGGATGGTACCAAGCTGGAGACCATTGCTACTTTTGGTTATGAACCTACAGACGGTGGTTTTGGGCATGGTTATGATTCTGAGAAGTATATGGTGATTTACCAAGGGAAAGCATTTATCCCCTATACAACGCCTCGTGAAGACGGTTTTAATAATTACGGAACTGCCATTGTGGACATAGAGTCAGGAAAGGTAGAGTATCTGGAAGAGTGTGATGGAAGGAAACTCCAAGGACAGGAGAAGTACATTCCTTATGGAGAGTATTTGTACTATTATGAGGCGGGCTCCCATAGAAGCTCCGTTACACTTTATCGCTACCATATTTCAAAGGAGATTGTTGAGGAGATCCCCATTGACGGTGACTTTGTGGATTATTGTATTGTGGATGGTAGGGTAGTGTATTCGCAGATGGATGAGGAGAATTTTGTTCATTTCTATTCCATGAACCCGGATGATCCTGACAATCCGGAGACCAAGGATTTAACCGGCCCTCTGACTGCAGCAGACGGGACCCCTCTTTTAGGAGAATGGGAAGGAGCACTGCGCTATGACGGAGATTATCTGATGACATATGCATATCTGGGTAAATCCAAGGGCGGGTTTATTTACTATATCTTCTCCAAGGACGGTACTCTTCTTACAGAGTTTACATCTCCGGAAATCATTAACAGGGAGATGAGTCCGGATTTTGGCATTATGAACGGTTATGTGTATTTTGCAGATTATGCACACACAGTTCGCTGCGACCTGCAGGATCTTTTGAACGGCAATCCTACTTGGACAACGCTTTTTTATACGGGAGCAGAGGAGGAAGAGTAGTATGCTGGAAATTCGGAATTTAGTAAAGAAATATGGTGACTTTATTGCCTTGGATGGGGTGAATATTACTTTGGATAAGGGGATTTACGGGTTGTTAGGTGCTAACGGAGCGGGCAAGTCCACTCTTATGAACCTGATAACCGATAATCTGAAGCGCACGGAAGGAGAGATTCTTTATAACGGAGAGGATATTCTGACCTTGGGCAGTGCCTTTCGTAAGAAGGTGGGCTATACCCCGCAGCTACAGGGTATGTATGAGGATTTCAGCGCCAGAGCTTTTTTGCACTACATCGGTAGGTTAAAGGGTATGAAAAGCAAAGATTGTAAGGTGCAAACAGAGGAGTTCTTGACTATTGTAGGTCTGGAAAAGAAAGCCCATAAGCGTCTGGGCTCTTTCTCCGGAGGTATGCGCCAAAGAGTGTTGCTTGCGGCTGCCATGCTGGACAACCCGGAAATATTAATACTGGATGAGCCCACTGCCGGACTGGATGTGGGAGAGCGTATCCGTTTGTGTCAATATATTGCGAAGCTGGGGGAAGAGCGTACCGTCATATTGGCAACCCATATTGTCAGCGATATTGAGGCCATCGCGGATACAGTTCTGCTTCTGAATCAGGGCAAGATTATGATAAGCGGAAACCCGGAAGAAGTCATTGAAAAAGCCATGGCAGAGAACCCTTCCGTTCAGTCTTTGGAGGATGTGTATCTGTACTATGCGGAGGGAAATGTATGAGTGAATTTCGAAGGATTTTTCTCTCCCGCAGAATGCTCTTTGCTTGGTTTATAGGATTGTTTTTATGCGGTGTGTTTTTTTGCTACGAGTGTGGGAGCACCAAAGAAATTACGCTCTCAGGAGAGGAATTACAAAGTTATATGGATTGCTATCCCGATTTCCTACAATCCGTAAAGGACAATGCGGAAAATGTAGGAATGCTGGCGGTAGTTAATGATAATACGGGCTTTGTCAGAGACAATATCGATAAAACATTGGATGATTATTCCCGTTTGGAGGGGATTACACTGACCTTGGGCGAAAATAAAGGTGTCGTGCTGTTCTCTAATTTTGTATTGGGGGATGCCATCATTGTGGCTATGGTGCTGGTGGTGATACTTCTGTTCGCAGAAGAGAAAAGCAAAGGACTTTCCATGCTGGTGCGTTGTACGAAAAACGGACGTTCCCGATTGATTCTGGAGCGTGCCGGTATTTTGGCAGTGACATCCTTGGCGGCAAGCTTTCTGGTAACTGCTACTTGCATGCTTCTTTCCAACAGACTTTGTGGAGAGGTGGCTTTGAGCCGGCCCTTGCAGTCTGTCCCGGAATTTTCCTTGTGCGCCTTTCCCATTACCATAGGGGAATATTTGCTGTTTACTATATTGATGAAAGCCTTGGCAGCTTTGGCCTTTGGACTGTTGGTCCTGCTTCTTCTGGTGTGGCTGGAGGCTATTCCGGCAGTTCTGGCAGGTGCCGGTGTGCTGTTTGTTGAGTATCTGGGATATACGCTGATATTGGGTACCGATAAATTGTCCGGCGTGAAGCTGGCAAATATCATAGCCCTGCTTCGCAGCGAAATTTTCTTTAGATACTATTATAATATTAACTTTTTTGGCCACGCAGTCGGTTTTCTTACTTTTTCTGTGGTTATCATTGGTGTGGTGGCTTTGGGACTGATTTTCTTATCCGCAGTTTTCAGCGCCAAATGTACGGAAAACTGCCTGCGATTGGGACTGATTAATAAGATAAGAGTGTGGTGTAGTTTACATGCTCCTAATCCCCCGCTGTTTTTCTGGGAACTGAGAAAGGTGTTTTTCAGCCAAAAGGGTATTTTGATTGTGGCGGCGGTCCTGTATTTTGCAGCTTCTTCCGGATTGGAGTACCGGTATTACAGCTACGTGGATACAGAGAGAGAATATTATTATGAAAAATATGCAGGAACCATCACAAAGGAAAAAATAGCATTGATGCAGGAGGACTATGACGAAATAATAGGCCTGTATAGGAAAGCGGCTGAAGAGATTAAATATTTGCAGGCCAATGACCCGAAAAATGAGCGTATTCTTACGTTGATGCAGACTTGCTATGATTTGGGGGAGAAAGCACAAGCAGTAGAGGAAATCATGGAAAATGCCTCCGGTGCGTTTGACTACACCATGAAGACCGGTGTGGAAACCCAGCTGGTCAAGCCGGATGCCTATGAAAGGCTTTTTGTCACCGATGTAAGTACCACCAACAAGAACAGTATGTTTTTAATATTAGGGATTATCGGACTCTTTTCCGGGCTCATGGCCTGTGAAAAGGAGCGGAATATGTCCCTGTGGCTCCAAACTCTTTTCAAGGGGCGGCGAACTTTGCTGCTTAGGAAATTGGGAGTCATTGCCCTAACGGTGCCGGTACTGGTATTGGGTGTCAGTTGGCCACAGCTTTATCAAGTGCAGGAGGCGGTAGGTTTCAATGACTTAGGTGCAACCGCACAGAGCCTCTCCCTTTTTCGGGAAATTCCTTTTCCGATTAGTATCGGAGGATATTTGGTGCTTGTATTTATCATCCGTATACTGTTTGCTTTTTTCATAGGGGTATTAGTAGCAGGTATCAGCGCCCTTGCACCAAATCGTGTGTTATGCTTATTTATCAGTTTTGTTCTGTTGGTAGTGCCCATGGTGTTAGCACTGACGGGAATTGTAAATATGTTCAGCGTGGCGGATTTGTTGGGCTTTTGGGAGCTATGGTAGTATGAATAACAGTTGCATGAATTTTTTGTTCGTGCAACTGTTTTAAATTGACAAAATGAAATTGTTAGTATACAATCAATATATCGAGTAATCTGAAATATGTACGATCGTACGTTCAAGGCATTTTCGCCATTTTACTCAACACTAAGGTATAATGGAGGATTTGTCTTACGCGTAATGGAGGCGTGCGAGCATGTGATGTACGTCTTCTTTTCTCAGGGCATATCCGCCTGAAGGGAGGAATTGCATGGGAGAAGTGAACAATGTGATGTGTGACTTTTTGGGTAAGACAGGGTGTTTCGCGGATTTTTGGAATGGTACTGTTTTTGCAGGGAAGCAAATACTTGATATGTCACAGCTGAGCAGGCATGACAGAGAATATTACAAGTCCAAGGGTCGAAAGCAAAAGACAATTGACATAAGGCGGGATGTACAAATGTATTGCAGAGGCAGGAAGGACATTGTATTGGGCATAGAACTTTTAGATACAAAAGATTATACAATACCTGTACGAATCGGAGATTATAATATTCAGGAACTGATACGGCAGATTAAAGACTATAAAGATAAGAACCGTCAGGAAGAAGGAATAGGACCGGAGGTATATCTATATGGATTAAAGCGTACAGACAAGTTGGTACCGGTATATACTATTGGTTTGTATTGCGGCGATGACGAATATGATGGAGAGAGTAGTATACTTTCCATGTTGGACTTGGAAGGACTTGAGCCGGAATATAAGGGGCTTCTTAGAAATTATTCGATTGATATATATAATTTAATAGACTTGCAGGAAGATAATTATCAAACTGGGTTACGGGAAATTATTGCAGTTTTTAAGAGAAGCAAAGATAAAGAAGCTATGAAAGCTTATTATATGGAGCATAAAGAACGTTTCCGTCAGTTGGATGATGCATCTATAAATCTGATGGGGATACTGATAGGGAAAAGGACGCTTAATTTGTTTTCACAGGAAAAAGGAGGATTGGATGTGTGCAAGGCATTTGAAGATGAAAGAGAAGAAGGAAGAGCAGAAGGGCGTGTAGAAGGTAAGATAAATACTTTGGTTGAATTGGTAAAGGATGGTCTTCTTAAGTTAGAAGATGCGGCGAAACGTCTGAATATGACGCCGGAAGAGTTGTCCGGTAGAATATAATTAAAATGTAGGAGGCAGTATATGAGATTTGTATATCCAAACGGTAAGAGAAAAGCGTTAACTTTCAGTTATGATGATGCGCAGGTATTTGACAGAGAGTTGGTGCATATTTTCAACAAATACAATGTGAAGGGCACCTTTCATCTGAACTCCGGAACCTTAAATGATAAGCGTGACGGTAAGGAATTTTTCATCAGTAAGGAAGAAGTGGCAGACCTTTACAAAGGGCATGAAGTTGCAGTCCACGGGGTGGAGCATCGTAACCTGCCCAATCTTTCCAAGAGTCAGATGGTGATGGAAATTGAAGAGGACCGCAAGGCGCTGGAAAAGTTGACGGGCGGTTTTGTACAGGGAATGTCCTATGCCTTTGGCAGCTACAATGATCAGGTGGTCGAAGTGCTGAAAGTTCTTGGAATCAAGTATTCCAGAACGGTAAAGGCCACTAATGGGTTCTTTCCGCCGGAAGAGTTTCTGACATGGCACCCCACCTGTCACCATGACGGCAATCTCATGGAATTGGGAAAACGTTTCTTAAATACGCCGGATTATATTGAGCTTCCGCTCATGTATGTGTGGGGACATAGCTTCGAATTCGGCAATAAGAATGATTACAGTGTGATTGATGCATTTTGTGAGATGATGAGTGGCAAAGAGGACATTTGGTACGCTACCAATCTGGAGATTTGCGACTATATCAATGCCACCCGTAGTCAGGAGTTTTCTGCAGATGGTATGACCATGAAAAACCCGACTGCAACCAGCGTATGGATTAACACAAAGGAGGGCATCGTGGAGGTCAAGCCGGGTCAGGTGATTTCGTTGTAGAAATGCTGCATTTGTACCTGGTTGTATTAAACAGAAGAAGTCGAAAGAAATAATCATTGCAAAGGATGTCTATTTTATCTAACGGATAAAGTAGACATTTTTATTATTGAAATATGTATTTAAATCCGTGACCTTGCCGGTACAGTTTCTGTTTATATATATGTAAGGCCTTAATTCAACAGAAAGGGAATATTATGAAAGATAGAGAAATAATCGGTTTATTCCGGAAACGCTCCGAAGATGCAATAGATGAGACGGCAAAAAAATATGGGAAGTACTGTCATTATATTGCGTACAACATCTTATACAACGAGCAGGACAGTGAGGAGTGTGTAAATGACACTTATCTTAATGCCTGGAATAATATACCGCCACATACTCCTGACAAACTGTCGACATATTTGGGGAAGATTACCCGCAATCTGGCACTTAATAAATGGGACTACTATAATGCAGGTAAAAGAGGAGCGGGGCAATCTTTATTGGTCCTTGAAGAATTGCAGGAGTGTATTTCCTCAAAAGATTCTACGGAACAGGTAGTTGATGAACTTCATTTCGCCAATACGCTGAATCGTTTTCTGGCATCGCTTCCCAAACAAAAGAGGATTGTTTTTTTGCGTAGATACTGGTATATGAGTTCTATCAAAGAAATATGTGCTGATTTTTGTATGAGTGAAAGTAAAGTAAAAATGATGTTGATGCGATTGAGAAATGATTTTCGGGCATGTTTAGAAAAGGAAGGAATATCGGTATGAGTGAAAAAAGAATATTGGAATTATTCAATCATGTAGAGGAGAAATATATAGAAGAAGCATCTCCTCAAAATATGAAAATCCATAAATTTAAGTTTGGTCCGATAATAGTAGCGGCTTGCCTGTGTCTTTTGTTAATCGGAGGCTGGGGAGTGTCTCGTTTTATGCAAGCACCTGCTGAAGAGAAATATTATACCACGAATATGGGCGAGGTCTCGGCTGCTTATGATGGAGAGCTTCTTGCTGAAAAGATATCCTATGAGGATGCAAGTGATATGAATATTCTGTTGTGTTATGCCGGAAATGATTTGCCACTGAGCAGCGCAGAGTGGAAAACTTTGTCTGTTTCAGCCAGTTATGAAGATTACGACATGATACTGAATTGTGCTTTTAACGGAGAAACATTTACTGCTAACGGAGAAAAGGCGATAGATACCATTCAATACGGAGATACTGCCATACAGATTTACCAGGGTGAAACTACGCCGGAGTTTGAGCTAACATATTATGCAGTCTTTGAATATCAGAATGTTTGGTATGAGTTAACAACTTATTCCAATGACAAAGAATGTATTTATGAGATATTACAGGCTGTATTGGGTGTAAATGAGGAGGAACCTGAAAGTAGTTCTGATGGTGAACATGATTTTGCGGATGTTTTAGGTTATAGTGATTATCATGTCACAGTAGACCAAAATATGCCCGGATTTATTATTCAAAAATACTATGCAGAAGTAGATGGTGAGGAGAAGTGCATTGCACAGGTATTTGGTTATGCGGTGCCCGGTCCGGAAGTATATAGCAGAGATTTGGATGGAGACGGAGTAAGTGAACTGATATGTAATTGTATATATGGTACAGGGGCAAGGCGAGTTTATATTTATCGCAATAATGCCGGAGTGATAGAAATAGGACGTCTTAACTATGACCTATGGGACAGCACTATGTTTCCCGGTATTACCAATATGGGCTCTTCCTATATTGAAGAAAATTATATAGCTGAAACGAACACCTTTGAAATCATGTATCCGACGGAGGAGGGTTCCGAAAGGGTTGTCATAGAAGATATGGATATGTTTGAGTTTGAGGAATTTGTAGAGGAATTTTGAGATTGCGGGTACGAAGAAAAATACCCCAAATATAGAATAACAGAGGATGATTCCGTGGGGCGAAGCCATATGCGCCCGGGAAGCATCCTCTTGCTTTGTCTCTATATGTTTTTCTGTAGTCTCAGGCCGAAGATGATTACGCTTTTCATTGCATCAGGCCGAAGGAATTACGCTTTTTCGTTCCCTTCAGCAGCCTCGTTAATTAATCCCATGATAGTGGTGATGGAATCCATCTGTCCGCTGTTATCCATGGCACTGTAGTATTTCTGACGATTTTCATACAGTTCATGTACTTTATCAACCAGAAGCTTGGTGGTTAAGTCGTCTTCATGCAAAACTATGGAAAAACCTTGCTTTTCAAAGGAATCTGCGTTCAAAAGCTGGTCTCCGCGGCTGCTTGCTGCCGGAAGGGGAATCAAAATATTGGGCTTTCTGAGTGCCAAAAGCTCGCAAATAGCATTGGCTCCTGCGCGGGAGATGACGATATCCGCCATGGCGAAGATATCTTTCAACTCCGCAGTGATATATTCGAACTGCTTGTAGCCGGGAGTGGTCAAAAGGAGATTATCCAATTTGTCTTTTCCGCACAAATGTACTACCTGAAATTCTTCCAAAAGCTGGGGCAGCGCGTCTCTTACTGCTTTGTTTACATTTGCGGCACCAAGGCTACCGCCGATAACCATGATAACGGGCTTGTTGGCGGTAAAGCCGCACATATCCAGTCCGGCGATTTTGTTACCCTGTGATAACTCGCGGCGGATAGGGCTGCCGGTCAAAACAGCCTTTTCGGCAGGTAAATTGTTGATGGTTTCAGGGAAGTTACAGCATATCTTCGTGGCACCTGAGAAACAAAGCTTGTTTGCCAGTCCGGGTGTCATGTCCGATTCATGGATGATGCAGGGAATTTTCAACTTGGCAGCGGCACGTACCACCGGTACGCTGACAAAACCGCCCTTGGAAAATACCACATCCGGTTTATATTCTTTTAAAAATTTCTTGGCTTCTCTGAGTCCCTTAATTACTCTGAAGGGGTCTGTAAAGTTCTTGGGGTCAAAGTATCTTCTGAACTT
This sequence comes from Acetatifactor sp., assembly GCA_045590095.1. GTDB lineage: Bacteria > Bacillota > Clostridia > Lachnospirales > Lachnospiraceae > Acetatifactor. Next base: position 33,408 of record JAZNQI010000060.1, read on the forward strand.
GCCTGTAGAGATACCCACGTAAGGGATATCCAGGTCTTCTATCAGTTTCTTTTCGATACCGTCATAAGAACCCATATATGTGATTTCAAAGCCGGCTTCTTTCAAAGAAGGCAGCAGGGCGATATTGGGAGTTACATGTCCCGCGGTACCGCCGCCGGTTAATACGATTCGTTTCATATCATCCTCCGGATATATTTTTACGTAAATTGCTGTAATGGCAGATTATTGCATGCTCTCCAAAGCGCGAGCCAGCTGGTCGGGGCAGGAAGTGTTTTTAAAGCCGCAACGGATGCCCTTCAAACGTGAAATAGCGTCTTCTACCTTCATACCCTTTACTAAGGCACTGATGCCCTGCAAGTTGCCGTTGCAACCGCCGGTAAAGGTCACGGATTCGATACAACCATCCTTTACTTCGACATCAATCATGGAGGAACAGGTTCCGGTTGTTTTATATTTCATGTGATTACCTCATTTCTTTTTTGATAGAGCACAACTCTATATTATATGCTCCTAAAACAGATTATACCAAATATTTCATATGTCATCAATTCTATTTCGGAAGTTCCTTGATAATTCTCATGAGAAATGTCGTCGAATCCTGTGATATAGGGGCAAAAGAAGGAAAAACAGTTCGAAATACATCGACGAAAGACCGTGTGTAATATATTGTAAAACCGTTAAAAAGTCTTTATACTAGGATATGAAAATAAATAGCAGTATAGAAAGGAAAAGAACATGTTTTCAATATTTATGAGAGAAAAAGTTGTAACAATAGGCATGCTTACCTGTTTTTTTGTAAGTATTTTGTTGCGGGTATTTTTAGCGGCGCTTTACCGAAGGATGAGTCGTGAAACAGACAATATGGCCATTACAAACAATAAGCTTCTGAAACAATGTAAGTTAAAGTTTTCTAATTGCTATCAGTTGAACAATGGGGTGTCCAATATTCCGGTGTTTGTGGAAAAATTTATGAACAGATTGGCAGTGGGGCCCATTTCCTTCCGGGTCATTTATCATTTGTCCGGGCAGCTTATGCTTTTGTCGGTAATTTTCTCCGGCATCGGTGTTTGCAGGAGCATCGCGGCCGGATGTATGTTTGGGGAGATTCTTCCCTTTTATTTGAGTAGTATGGTGGAATTGTACATATTTTTTGCAGTCAGTACGGTTTTGGATATTAAGGGCAGACGCAAGGAGTTAAAAATCAATCTTATCGATTATCTGGAGAATCATCTGTCTAATCGGATGCAAATGACCAGGGAGGATATACAGATGTTGTACGGCACGGACCTGCAGGAAAGTAAGGGCGTGGATATTTTGCCTATCGCAGGCTGGATTGCCAGTCGGAGTGCGGAAAAGGAAGTGCCCGCGGAAGGCGCAGGTAAATGCATTCCCGTAAAGGAGGAAAAGGAGCTTGCACCTGATGAATCTCCTGCAGAATACGCATTTCCGCCTCTGGATCCCGAAGAATCCGCAGAATTGGAGCTTCTTCTAAAAGAAATTTTGAGTTTGTCTTGAATAATTGAATAATCTTTGCTACACTAAGGTCGATGTGTTGTCCGTAAATGGACGGTATTTTGATCAGAAAAAGGAGTACTACTATGAGTGCAAAAGTAACATTTGATTATTCAAAGACCGGTGCATTTATTTCAGAAGCAGAAGTGGATTACATGAAGAAGCTTACCTTAGATGCAAAGGATTTA
>JAZNQI010000061.1:0-5341 GCA_045590095.1 Acetatifactor sp.
ACCAACAACTCTCCTGATAGTTCAAATCCGTTTGTATCGTAATCAGCATATGCTTCCGGGACAATGGTCCAGATAAAGATATTCTCTGCTTCATACGAATTGTCATAGGATTCACAGCTCCAGGTAATGGGCATTTCCAAAGCATCCGGATCCGTTTCCGTATAGACAAGTATGGTATCCGGCAGAAGTGCTATTATATCCTCTGTGTTCTCGTACAACTTCTCCAGTTCCCACCATCCAAAACTATCAATTGCAACGATGCAGGCTTTGTCAGTCGCCTCAAAAGTACGCTTCACTACCAAAACTGCACCGGAATTGGAAACCACTTCCCAATCCTCCAAACTGATATCCTCTGCAAAGGTATAATTGGGTTCAGCCGTCAGGTATGCTTTTGCAGTATATACGGTATTATATCCTGCTTCTTCATCCGCCGGATCCCAGGAAATGGAAATGCTATATCTCAAATCACTTGCTACATACACTGTACCGGGTAACGGCATGTTCGGATACGGTCTTTCAATAGCACCCAGTGTCCCCAGCACTCTGTCGGCAACGATAGGTGCTTTTTCCACAGTTATGGTTAACGTTCCTGTCAGTTCCTTGTAACGTGCAGTATCATTCGGTACAAAACGCCAATTTACTTCATGACTGCCCACATCTAAAACATCATTTCCCTCCATATCCCAGCTCAGTACACCGGGCACTTCTACATCTTTGCCGGCTTCTACAAAGACAATATTGTCTACAAATTCAAGCTCCACTAAACTCTGTCCGTAAACCAAGTTTCCTGCTACAGCTACCTTTGCATCTGCCTTTTCTTCCACCGTTATTTTATCCGTCAGAGTAATTACCACACTAACTGTGACATCTTCGTAATTCTGTGAAGCAACAGTTACTGTTATCGTCGATACATCGTCCTTATTACCAGACGGATATACCATATATGACAGCATTCCGTTTTCACTTATACTCTGCTCACTCATATAAGCATCCGGTGCTTCCGTAAGTGTGTACATGGTCTCTCCCCGGTCACTCTTCAAAAGCTTCGCAATATCGATTTCCACTATATCTTCTGAACCAACCGTGTAGATATATTCCGCATTTACATCTGCCACAGAATATGCCCCTGCCTTGGTAATCGTTACATCCGTAGTTTCATAAGATGCTACCGCAATGTTATAATTTCCCGCATCTGCTCCCGTTAATACCAGATCTTGCGCCTGCAACTGTACTTTGGTATAAGAACCCACATTGGTGCTTTCCAAAGTACCGATTAACGGTTTGTTTGCAGAAATCTCCACAGCCACATCATCAGCGTTCAAAATACCGTTTAAGGTTACACCGGTGATATTTACCTGATTCGTTCCGTCATACACTCTGTCAGTCGCGTCCACAGAAACAATTTTTAAAGTCACCTGCGCCACATTTACTGCAATTTCACGTGTAACGATATTATAATTGTCAGTATCTTCCGGCGTAAAAATCGCATTATGTCTTCGTGTACCTGCATCTCCTACAGACGCACTTTCCTCTTCCCATGCCCAACCATCCGGCAAGTCAATATCCTGTAATGTTTGACCATAGTCAGCATTGACTCTTGGGATTTCCGCTGTCGGGTCTGCTTTATCAATAGTCACAGTTACAGACCTTGGTTCCGTATCCAGGTAATTGTCGCCACCCACAACCTTATACCACACTGTATAAGTTCCTGCATCTGTTGCTTCCGGAATATCCGTACCGTAGTTTCCGTCCGCAAGCGTACTGTACTGCATAGTGCCTCCGGTGGTACTTCCGGGATTTACCAATTCCTGTGCCTGGCCGGAATAGGTTAATTCTTTCGCCGTGGGTGCTGCTACCACAGGGGTTGCCTTTTCTATGGTAAATGTAGTACTTGCCGTACCGGTATAATTACCCATACCGGTAACGGTTACTGTCGCCGTGCCTGCATTTGTATTATTTGTATAGGATACTGTGTAATCTGTATCTTTCACTAAGTTTGTGTTATTTAACACAACACTGCCTACCGCCGGAGTAATTGCTCCGCCGTTGTAGTAAAGCGTTTCGTTCAAATCCAAGCTAATGGTCGCGGCACTGATATCTGCCTTGTTAATGATATATTTCACTTCCGCCTCGCCTGCGAATCTGTTACCCATACCGGTTATGGTATAGGTATAAGAATTTGCATCGGACATATTGGCAGGTGACTCTACTGTATAATCCACACCCTGCCTTAAGGTTTCATTCTTGTATGTTACCAAGATAGTCGGATCATGCGCTTCTCCATAAGTACCTTCATTAGGAGACATCGTTACCATGTCGGCAGTGATAGGTTTCTTCACGCGAATACCTGTTATTTCGCCGGTTATTTCATCATATTCTTCTTCTAAAACATACCCCTGCGGTGAAACCAGTTCACAATATTCCATCGCACTTTCTTCGCATGTTCCAAATGGTTTCCAGAGCAATACCCCAATAGGGTCTACACCCTCAGCATAAGCTACCCGGATGATTTCGTTTTCTACATAGCTGGTCATCCCCAAACCCACATTGACAGACGACAGTAATACATCAGCCTTGCCACCGGTTAGTGCTATATTATTACCGCCCAGTACTGCATATTCACCAGAAATATGCGTAGCGTCCACAACTTTCAGTGCATAGCCTTCCTGATGCCGGTTTTGTATATTAATATCTATCATATACCTTGCTTCACGAGTTACCAAAGCATCTGCTACATTACCCACAATACTTGCTGAAGCAGTTGCTCCCATACCCAATCCGTTTAGATTTCCACCAAGCCAAGTTAATGTACATCCGTCTTCCACAGTAATGGTATGTCCGCACAAATTCATATAACCATAACCATTTATAGTTATATTTCTTGTCAAAGGATCGCCTGTCAAATAGATATCTGTCAATAGCCAAAGGGACCTACTACTATGGCCTACGTCCACTGCATCAATCCATTTATCATAAAAACAGTTTATATCCGTATCACTATAGCCACCAATCTTTGCTTCATACTGCTTGTCACAACCGGTGGCCGTACACTTACCATACATATCCGGTGTATGAGGTGCGGGGTCCCCATACCACTCATCACATTTTGTGCACTGATAGCCCTTACAGGTCTGCGTGCCACCGGTGTGCACACACTCTTGTACAGTTATGGTTATCGTCTTTGTAGCCGCAGTATAATTAGCATCTTCAGCTGTGGAAGCCGTGATAGTAATCACCGTTCCTACTGCAGTGCCTTTGGGAATAGAAAATTCGTTTGCGAACTCTGAAGCTACTGCATCCCCAATCCGGTATGTACAAGTAATGCCCGGAACATCCGTAAGTGCTTCATTATTGGGATTTTTAGCTAACGCTTCAATAACCACAGATGTCCCCGAGCTTAAATCACCTGATGAAACGTCGACACTAATGGTAGGCGTTGCCTTTCCAATAGTTACCGCAACACTTTCAGGAGTGACATCGTTGTGGTTTTCGTCACCCATAATCTTGTACCATACAATGTAATTGCCTGCATTTTTTCCTGTGGGAATCGTTTCGCTATATGTACCATTTTCCTCCAGACTATACAGCATTGTACCGCCTGTAACTGTATCTGTGGAGATAAGTTCCTGTTCCGCACCATTGTAAACATGAGTACTTGCTGTAGGAGCTGTGTATGTAGTATTCGCCTTGTTTACGGTTACCGGAATAGTCCTTGTAACCGTGTGTGCTGCACTGTCATAGCCTTCGATACCTGTTACAACGGCCACATTCTTTATTTCACCCTTTGCATAACCGAACAGTCCAACATAATCAGCGGCTTCATCATTGAAATATAGTCCGCTGATCATATAACCTCCGCCATTAAACATACCGGTATATGGATTACTTCTGCTGTTACCAATCGGTGCCCAATCACGCCAGCCTTCTCCCTTCACCCCGTTACAGCCCGATACATTTGCCTGTTCCTTGGTTCCTTTTACAGAAATAAAGGAAGTAAGTTCGGCATTAATAGATGTAGTACCGGCATTTACCAATGCTGCCAACGCATATAACTGATTGACATTCCCTATGTCATAATAGCCGTCGCCATCAGCGTCCCTAAGAGTCACCTCTTCTCCTGCATCAATGGTAACTGTTATGTCTTCTAATGTTTCCTGCGCAGATGCAGTAATAGGCATCCCGGTCAGCATGAGTACCAGACAAAGCATCGTGCTGAGTATCCGTTTATAAATCTTGTATTTCTTCTTGTTCATGAGTCTCCTCCTGTTTACATTTTTGCACCATTTTTCTACTGGTTTTACTATTTTCTTTACTCTCTTTTCAGCAACGCCTGCATTGCCTGTTCGTTTGTTTCCTGCACATATTTCCTGAACTCCTTCAGTACTTTTCTGCCTATATTACGATAATCCATGGCAAATACCTTTTGGATTTTTGTGTTTCTGATTTCCTCAGGCACTCCATAAATAATCAGAATCTGATTCAAAGCACCGGAAATGCGCATTTCCAACGACACTTCTTCACCGGTCGTCATGAGTGTGGCATATTCAATACCCGAAACCAATATCTCCGCTTCCGCAAACTGCTCATTCGTCCAATCCTTACAGTACTCCGGAAATACCTGCTTGGCCCGTTTAGTATCATTCTTCCGTATAATCTCCAGGCACATGGGACTTACATAGGATGCCAGATAAAAATCCTTTGCCACCGGACTTTCCTCGCACATAACCACCATGGCTGTCAACTCTAAACAAATCGCCATGACGGAACTAATCCCCTCCTGCGCCTCTTCCTCCATCATTTTCCATTGAAAGTCACAGAGCATATCAACAAACTCTGCCAACAAATGTTCCTTCGTAGGAAAATAGTAGGTAAGGTTCCCTGTATATATATTCAATGCGTCACAAATCATTCGTGGTGAAGTATGAGTATACCCCTCTTCAAACAAAAATTTGGATGCACATTTGATAATATCCAACTTCGTCGTTTTCACTTTCTTTACTGCCAAAATCCTGTCTCCCCTGATTTTAATATCGAACCAAGTTACCGGTCCTTCTTTACAAATATTTGTTTCAGTCCAAATTTGGATTAGTCCAAATTTGGATTAATCCAATTATAACAAATCCTGATAAATCATTCAATATATTTCCATAAAAAAACATACTCCCCTAAAAAGGGAGTATGTTTTTCAGGACATACCCAACACCGGATAAAGTCGAACTAAATACAATATAATAAGTCAATTCTTCGTTCCGGTAATTGTCACTTCATACTTCTTCTTACTTCCCAGATTAATGTAGCACTGCATTCTGTAAGCTCCATAATTTCTTCATCTGTTTTACCT
>JAZNQI010000062.1:0-4853 GCA_045590095.1 Acetatifactor sp.
AAGCGGCAGGGCGGCTGCTTCTTTCAAGTGTTTGCGGCGCTCTGCGGCAAGCGGATGTTTCTCTGTATGTTTCATAAGTAGTTCTCCTGTTAGTTGTGTCTCTTCATATGAGGGAATACAACGGCAGACCTCTGTCAAAGAAGATGTTGTTGTCATAACCGCGCTCGGCGCGAGAGTCCGCTTGCGGACTTTTTGTTTTTGTGTTATCAGTTTGCGGTTTTATTAGAAATGAAAAAGGATGGTATGCGTAAAATCTGCGGAGTGAAAGTGTTTTAATGGAATAAAAAAGTATTTGACAAAATTGAAAAAGCGAGATAATATTAAAATGACAATAACAAAAAATATGGATATCAGGCATTTCCCACATATTTGATGTTTTAAGATATACAGCAATCGTTGATGAAGAATATTAAATAATTTACTTTGGAGAGATAATAATGAGGAAAAGTATAATTTCAATTATTTTATTAGTAAGCGTTTCAATGTTGTTTGTTGCATGTGGGAATAACGGACCGGCCGAAGATGGTACAGAGGAATCTTTTAGTCAGTCAATTGCAGAGGTGGGAGATAATAGTGCAAATGAATGGCATAAATCGGAGAGCGAAGAAGAGACGGTCGAAACAGAAGAATCTCCTCAGGAGATAAGTGACGTACAGGTATTAGATGTGGATATTGAAGATGAAGCATTTGAAGCATTTGTGAGAAGTAAAGTCACTCTTTCAGACAATGAGATGATAGAAAAAACGGAGTGGATTGAAGATCAGGTTTGCTATAGGGTAGCTGTGGAACGTGTCACTGAAATAGAAGGCGAGTATAAGCATTTGTCTGACTACATATTTGTAAAGGAAGACACGTTTAAATACGTTAAAGTCACATATCCATCCAAATTTGAAGCGATGGATACTGACAGATATGTATATGATGCATGCGATTTTGAAGTCAAATATGAAGATATAACTTTCGATGGACACAAGGACATTATTATTTCGCTTGGACATCAGGGGGCAGCAGGCACCTGTGTTTCATGTGCCTACGTATTTGAAAACGGAGATTTTGTTTATGCAAAATCCTTTGAACTTATTCCCAATTATTCAATTAATGATACCGAGAAATGTATCGAAGGGTTCTATGGCAACAACACTTATAAATATCAATTTGTTGGAGGCGAATTTGTCGAATAGAAAGAAAGGAGGATGTAGTAGACAGTGTTTTGTGTAAAGGAAGTAAAAAATGCTTATTTTACAACACTTTCAGATATATGATACAGTCTGCTACTAAAATAATTTATGAAAGATCACATTGCAAATATGTTTATATGGGATGTCTATAGCTATACAAACATGGATATTGGCAGCAGTTCTTTTGAGGATGAATATGTTCATGAGAGCGATATTGTTCGCCATATAAGAGAGGTCAGTAAATCTACAGGCAAAAAGCATGCGTTTTATATGCCGGCACTTCTTTTATCACCAATATGGTGTGTAAGCAGAGGAATGTATGTATATGCTGCTATAAGCAACGCATTTATGCTGGGAATATTCTTTTTGATAAAGGATTATTCATGGAAGTTATCGCTTTTTCTGTTTGCGGTATTGTGGTTGTTATTTGGAGCCTATTCCATTTTTGAATACAGTAAGCATATCAGAAAAAAACTGTCCAAGCGTCACTTATTAGACAGAACACCAAACTATTCAGTAGAATTGGATGATAGTTTGCGCAAAGAGGGAAAACCATCCGTATTATTGGCTGTTCTATTTGTTATTATAGAAATTATTTTATTCTTTATCATACCGGATGTTATCTTCATGGTACGGTAATTTAAGAGAGGAGATCACGATGAACGAGCAGGAGTTGAATATTGAAAATATGCAGGAGAATATAGATGATTATAACAGGAAAGTAGCGAAAAAGCGTATTCTTGTGACTTGCGTGGCCTATTTATTGACGGTACTTGCAGTCGGTTATTTTATCTTTTTCAAGTTCTTTAATACCTGTTTTGTTATGGACGAAGATAACTATATAGGCGTGGATTATCCGCTATCCGGCTGAAATTTACGGAAAAAAAGTGAAGGGAATCCACGGATATTATAATAAAATGTCACATACCAATGCGAAATATGTTTACATAGAGGATGGTATAGAAGAGTTGAAAAGTGGTTCGATGGATAAGGGCGCATTTGAGTATGCGGATATCATTGCAGTCAGAATCCCGGACACTATATCACATATTGGTGATGAATCATTTTTTAATGTCGGTTCGCTGAAAAAAGTAATTTGGGATGGTGCGTCTGAACAGTCAACGATTGGCGATTATGCATTTTACGGAACAGGTATCACCCAAATGGATATTCCTGACGGAGTTGATACGATTGGCGATTTTGCTTTTAGCAGTACGCCGCTGGAAGATATTCAGTTACCTGATTCATTGGAAAAGGTTGGTATGGGTGTTTTCTATGACTGCAATATGCTGACATCGGTTGATTTGCCGCAAGCATTGGATATCGTTCCCGATTTCTTTTTTGCTGAGTGTGAGCAGTTACGTGAAGTACAGATGGGAGATAATATAAAAGCCATCGGACATTATGCATTTTATAATACGGGTATAAAAGAAGACAGCTTTCCTGAGAATCTGTATTTTGTTGCGTATTTTACGGATGAAGATATGGAAAGAGGTAGGGAAAATAAGGATCTCAACGGTTATGAGGCAACCTGGGTAATTCGCGGCTCAAATCATTTTGATGAGTTTGCCGAGTACGAAACCGTTCGTTACGACAGAGAATTGGCTATCAAATACTATGCAGAAAAAACAGGGATACCTGAGGAGGCATTCAACGAACCTGTAGATTCAAACCGCGTCTGGATTGAAGGAAATTACTATGAGTTACCGCTAAAAAGTACTGATTTTAAAGTGTCAGAGGAATGGGAAAGAATACCGGAGAGATGTTATGTTGGTAAAGCGAGTAAGTGGGATGAGTATGTAAATACAAAAACAGGACAAATTCTTACAATCTGGGAGGATTTGGATACAGGGCTTATAGATTATATTTCGGTTGAATATGATAATAATAATCCATGCTTCATTATATTGCCGGGCGGTATTATGCCGGGGGATGCCAAAGCACATTACTATTATATGGCACAAGTGGCGTCCATTACACAGTTACCCTATTCAGAGGATAAATGGAGCTTTGTGGTAGGCCCTAAAGACAATCCGATTCAGTGCGAGTATGATTTTATGATAAATGCATATGATGAGGAGGGTGTGGAATTTAGAATGTATTTTCAGAAATGATATTTTTGGAAGAATTTATGCAGATGCTGAAATATTGATTACAATATAGAATGGAGCAGTTTATGGATAAAAAGAAAAATGTCAAAAAAATTTAATATTTGTAGAGCATCCGGATGAAATGCTTACTTGGATGAGTCTTGAAGAGTATGAGACATTACAAAAGGAATAGCGGCTATGGGAATTACAAGGTAAACTTAGTAATTTAAGGAAAGATTCTAAAATATAAGATGCGTGAAGCAGCGGTATCGCAAGACTTAAAAAGTTTTGTGATACCGCTGTTTTAGTTCATAGGATTAAGGTGTCAAAACACCTTCTTATTTTTTGACCTTTTGATACTTTTATCGTTATAGGAAGCTAATGTAAAAAAAGGTTGACAAATTTAATTCTATATGATATTATCAAAATCATAATAAGATGAGAGGTGAGGCGCATAAATGAATAAAAAAAAGAAAAAAGCAGCATTGATAGCAACGGGAGCGATTCTTGGAATTGCATGTGCCACAGGGGTAGTGATGGCATGCCGGAGTGGATCGGTAAAGGAAATCGTGCCGGTCAGACAAGAATCCAAGAAAATGGAAGGGACGGAGGCTTATGAGAAAATTGAGAAGTCTTATTCAGAGTTTGTTGTTGACATGACACCGATTGTATTTGAAGAAGGCAGGAAGAATCAGTGCTATTCGCCGTTGTCCCTGTATTATTCGTTGGGAGTGCTGGCATATGGTGCAGAGGGAGAAACGGAGGAAGAATTGCTGAACCTGCTGAATGTTTCGGATAAAGAAACACTTGCCGCGCAATATGATGAGATATATTGCATGAATCGCATGAAACACCTGGCACCCGCTGAGGATGGAACACTGAGAGGGGGGACAATGGGTATCGGAACATCTCTCTGGCTGGATAATTCGTTATCCTATAAAAAAGAGTATGTTCATAAACTGGCAGAGAATTTCTATACACCCGTTTATCAGGTGAATCTGGGAGGTGCAAAAGCGCAGAGAAGCATGGAAAATTGGCTTTCAGAGAAAACGGGAGGTCAAATTAAATTAGGCGATCTCGGAGCTGTTCCAAACGCGGGACTTATGTTGTTGAATACGGTTACTTTCACAGACTTCTGGTATGATCCGTTCGATCCGGAGGATAATACGAAAGAAATCTTTTATACCGCGGACGGTCGGGAGATTGAATGTGAATTTATGAATCAGGAGGATTGTTGGGTTTCAGGATTGTTTAGTGTAACAGAGGAAGAGCAGTATATGACGGTTACACGCTCGTTAGAAAGAAGTAATGTAAGATTTGTATTGCCGGAAGAAGGTGTTAATCCGGCAGACTTGTTAGCGGATCCGGAGATAGTGAGAAATATGATATATCCGGATGCTGATAGCCTAAGAACAGTAAAAGCCACCTGGCACATGCCGAAATTTACTACGCAGGCAGCCGTTCATTGTAAAGCGGTAATGGGAAAAGGAGGTGTCAAACATTTAACGGGGGGATGGCCCGACCTTAGTGGGATTACGGATGAGCCTGTCTCTATTGATGGCATGAAGCAGCTGACCAAAATCGC
>JAZNQI010000063.1:0-3518 GCA_045590095.1 Acetatifactor sp.
AATTTTTAAAAAGATAACAAAAAATACGATTTCTGATTACTACCATACCCGAAAATTAGAAACGGTAAAAACGTTACTTTTAGAGGATAATTTGAAAATTGTTGAGATTTCTGAAATGCTCAATTATTCATCTGTTTATGCTTTGAGTAAAGCGTTTACAAAACGTTTCGGTACGTCACCAAGAAACTATCGAAATAATATGAAAAATAAAAATATCAGTTGATAATTGAACTGCATCAATTTGTTGGATTTATTATTAATTTTCTAAAACAATTTAATATTGAGAATCTGAAAATAAAAAAGAGTGTTCTTATAGAAACCCTATCGGTTACTAAAGAACACTCTTTATGTCTATGGGCTACAAAAAAGATATTTATAGCGGTTTATTTGAGATTAACCGCTCACAAAAAGACATTTAGCTATTTAGTTCCTTTTGCTTTTTTAATGCCGTTTCAAATGCTTTCGCAATACAAGCGGCAGTTTCTCTTCCTGTAGAATTGGTTTCCTCGTAGTGATTTTCACCCATGTCATCCGTTACCGTTTCAATATATGGTAGCTCATCGTTAAGCAAAAAGTCGCTTGGTGGCATGATATAACCGAGCTCATCGTTGCACAATCCAACAATCAAAAGACGTTCCACACCATAACGTGCGGCAATATGTTCAAGTGCTTCGGGATCACCATCGCTTAGTCCTTGACCACTGACGAGTTCAGGGAATATTTCACCCGGGATAAGCGCAAAGGTAACCGAACCTAGCGTCAAAACGCTAAGCTCGCTGTGAATCACATAACCGGTATCACTTTTCCCTCGACTCGTCTCATTACCGAGAATGCCAAGAAATTTGTAATAGAAAAACAAGGTATTATCCAGTGGCACCTGCATAGAAACACTTGAAAACGAGAGGTTTGGAGAGAGTTCAGTTTCATCACATATTGACAATACAGATTCGGTAATACGTTCTGCTGTATACTGCATATTCGTTACCGCGTCGAAAGGCGTGACCAGTTCGCGAGTCATGATCAGTCCGCCGATAGCACTCGGCAAATACAACATATCATCGCCGCAGGCTTGTAGAAGGTTATCTGCCAATGTGCCTGGAAAATCGCGGCTGAGCATAGTGTTATCACCACGCAGAGATTCGGCGTGCGCAGCATAGGAGAGCAGACGAATGCCGTTTTTCGATTCGTCGCTCGGAATAAAACGCAGTTGGTGAAGTATGGGATCATATTCGATGGGTAACCTGGAATCGTGCAACATATCCTCTGGCACGGTGTTGCCATAGTGCAGGGTGCCTGCACAGCGATCTGCATACGCCTCTTTAGCGGCGGAGACGGCTGCATTGATAAGATTCGTCATGAAAGCTTGGTTTTTGCCGTCGATTGCTGTGGGACCCCAAAGTCCCAGTGTATCTGCTCCGGCGTGGCTGTGTGTGGCATATACGTTGACTGAAATACACCCCACCTTACGGCAAAAGCTAGATAGCTCCTTACGAATCGTGTCCACTGTGTCCTTGCCGAGCCCCACGCAATCAATGCCAATCAACAAAATACCGTTGCTGCCCGTGTCTACCCAAACAGCGTTCGCGCGTTGCAGATCCAATACACCCGTAATTTCGCAGCCTGCATGATAACCCGCGATGTAAAGCGGTTGATTGCTTTCCTCGGGCAATGCAATTTCCTCTGAACCAAAGCCCATACGCCAAGTTCCTTCCTTGGACGAGAAGGACTTCATATATGGCGAGCAAGACGATAACAGCAAGCACGATATAAGAATCAAAATCAGAATCCTGATTATATTTCGTTTCATCTTCTGCCTCCGTTCTTATAGACTGCCGATGACGGGTAAAAGTGCCGCAAGCAGATCACCAAAGCGAATATCGTTGACACGCGTAAGCATCAGCGAGCAAGCAAAACCAACTGTCAACAGCAACACAAATAAGATAGTCCAAAGGATGATGTGTAGTGCAGATTGCTTGGCTATTGGGGAAAAGCGCCAAAGCGCAAAAGCATAGGTCCCAAACAGAAGCAAAGGGAACAACCAGTGCGGAGCGATCTGTGCATCTTTTGTTTGCTCAAAAATGCTTACAAAGTCAAATGCAGCGTCCGCATCCGCTTCAACGAACATTCCAATCAAACCTCCAAGGTTGCGCAAAACCAATACCGCCGCAAAAGTCGAAAGAATCGTGCCACCGAGCAGTGCGCTTATGCACAACCAAATCTGCTTTTTCGACGCATATTTCAACGAAATCACTCCTTTATCCGGAAGTTTTACAAAAAAGTTTTCGTTCCGTTTTATTTTTATTAAAACATAAATCTCTGCATTTGTAAAGCGCAGTGAATTGTTTTGTATCCATGAACTTGGTAGTGATTATGCGGTTTCGCAAGAGTTCGAGGCAGGCTTGAGAAAAATATCTTTTTTGTACACTCAAATTGACAACTAAATTTTTGCCTATAAAAACAGAAAAAACCCTGACAGAATCAGAGTTCTTCTGTGGCTATATCTTTTTTGTAGCCTTTAGATGGTGGAGGCAAAGGGACTCGAACCCCTGACCCTTCGCACGTCAAGCGAATGCTCTACCAGCTGGGCTATACCTCCGTATACTTTTTGCGACGATTATTCTAGCATAAACGAAGGAAAAAGTCAACCATCTTTTTCATAAGTTTTCAGAAAAAATTGCAAAAAGTGAAATTAGTCTTGCATTATCTTTGTTTCTTTTGTAGAATAAAGCAAGATCAAATAAAGGAGTATCGTCCATGAAAGTCTTTTTTGTTCGCCACGGACAGTCTGAAGCGAATTTGAAAAAAATCTATGCCGGTCAGTCCGACGTGCCCTTGACGGAGCAGGGAAGAGCCGAGGCGGAAGCCATTGCTCCGATCCTTGCAAATATTCATTTTGACCGCGTTTATTCCAGCGACCTTTCCCGCGCCATTGATACGCAAAAGCTTGCGCTCCCCGGTGTAAAGGCAGATGCCGTTACCCCCTTGATCCGCGAATACGACGTTGGAAATATTGTCGGTAAACCCACCGGATCTGAAAAAACACTGAGCCCAGAAGGATCCAGAGACTATACTGCATTCGGTGGAGAAACCACTGAAATGGTTGTGGCGCGATTGAAAAAATTTTTAAATACTTATCTTGAAAACGATCCCTGCGAGAATGCTGCCGTTTTCACCCATAACGGCATTATGGTTGCTATGATGAATATGATTCTGGGCAATGAAAAAAGAGTTAATTCCAAAGGAATTCAGTCCAAAAATTGTGCCATCAATGTGTTTGAATATAAGGACGGCAATTGGAGTCTTCTTGCCTGGAATTACGGAATTCAACTGTAAAAATTCAAATTTCTCTTGCAATTCATAGCCCGCTGTGCTACAATACTCTCCGTCGGAGACATAGCTCAGCTGGTTAGAGCGTACGGTTCACATCCGTAAGGTCGGGGGTTCGATCCCCTCTGTCTCCACCAGAAAAACGACAAGTTTCGACAGAAACTTGTTGTTTTTCAATGAAGCGTTCCCTT
>JAZNQI010000064.1:0-8269 GCA_045590095.1 Acetatifactor sp.
TGTCATCCATTTTCATATCCTCCCTATACAGTTACTTTCGTTCCGTTAAAATTACCTTTTATGGTGTTTACAATACTGTTTTCTTCATTCAAGCCGAATACCCACATCGGCATTGCATTGTCACGCGCAAGAATGGAAGCAGTCATATCAACCACCTGGAGATTCTTGGCAATCACTTCATCAATCGAAACCGTATCATATTTCTTTGCAGCAGGATTCTTCTTGGGATCATCGTCATACACGCCATCGATAGCCTTTGCAAGAAGGATTACATCCGCTTCCACTTCGATTGCACGAAGCACAACCCCCGTATCGGTACTAAAATACGGATGTCCCGTACCACCGGCAAAAAATACAACCATACCTTTTACAAAATACTTATTTGCACGGTCCTTGGAAAACAGTTTGGTAAAAGAACCGCACTCAAACGGTGTTAATATATTAGTCTGCATTCCTACAGAACGGAAAATCTCAGAAACATAAATGCAGTTCATTACAGTTGCCAGCATCCCTATCTGATCTGCCTTCGTTCTGTCAATATTCTCACTGCTTCTGCCGCGCCAGAAATTTCCGCCGCCGATCACAATACCAACCTGAATGTTGTCATCTACCAGTTCCTTTACCTGGAGGGCAACCTTTCTTACGGTAGCCTCGTCAAATCCCGTGGATTTCTCTCCGGCCAAAGCCTCTCCGCTTAATTTCAATAACACTCTCTTCATAATGTATTAATTCCTCCCTTCGGTTTCCATTCCTTCAAAAAAGACGGATGGACTAATCTGGGCATAGCACTGGGAACACATTCCCTCAACCATGGCACCACTTTTTATTTGTACGGATTTTGATTTAATATTGCCTTTTACAATAGCTGTGGATTCCAGAATCACTTCTCCAAAAACATCGATTTCGCCTTTTACGGCACCTGCGATGACTGCATTCCGGGCAACAACATTTCCGATGATAACACAGCCGCCATCAATTTCCACACCATTGCTGCTTTCAATATTTCCGTTTACTTTAGCATCCTTAAAGACTATATTTCCGGCCTTGATGCGACCATGAATGTCTCCCGCAAAATATAAATCTCCGGGAATCTCCAAATTACCGAGTACGGTTCCGCGCACCTCAAGGGCTCCGAAATCAGCATTCTGCTCACTTCTTTGCTGAAAGAAATGTTCAAAATCTTCCGGGGAAACATTCGGGGAAGTACTTATATTCGCAGGTTCCTCAAGAATAACACCATTCTCTTCCGGCAATTCCGGCGCGTTTTCCTCCTCTAAAATGGAAATCAGTTCTTCTTCCTCCTTCTGCTGCATGGAAGATAATTCCAACTTCATCTGTTCTTCCCTTGCAAGCATTTCCGCCTTTGCATTTTCGTCTGTCATTTCATTAACCGCCTGGGTTAAATCATTCTTTAAATCACTAAAAAAACCCATCCCTAATACTCCCTCTCTTATTCACTAACCACATGGCAAACTCGTTTGGTTCCCTGTGTAATGGGTAATACTACACAGTCTTCATCTGTTGTAAGTTCATTCAGAATCAAAGGCAAAGCCTCAACGGTGGTATATTTATCCGCAGCATCATGCATCAGAACAATGCCGTCGTTTTTGCCCTCCAGGCCATTCAACACATTTTTCTTAATCGTTTCAGCGGAAAGAGTAACCGAGCCTGCATCGTTGCTGGTCACATTCCAGTCGTAATAGCTAAGACTCTCCTGCTGTAAAATCGTAAAGAGTTCCTGCTTGTCAAATTTCACCAAGGTATTGGAACTGCCGCCGGGGAAACGATAAAACTCGCATCTGACGCCTGTTATTTCATAAAGAAAATCGGAAATTTGATTCACATCTTCTTTAAATGCAGCAGGGGTTTCATAAATGGTACTGTATTTATGAGAATAGGAATGAATCGCCAACGTATGGCCTTCTTCCACAATACGTTTATACTGCTCTTCATACCCATCTTTTGCTACCACAAAAAAGGTGGCCTTCACATCATATTCTGCAAGAATATCAAGAATATCATCCGTATACTTGCTGGGACCGTCATCAAAAGTCAAATAAACTCTTCTTTTATCAGGATAATGTTCACTATCCGGAAGAGGATAAGTTACATCTTCGATTACAAGTTCTTCTCCCGTAATCTCATCCCCTGTAGCAAGATAAGTCTCTTCATGCTCGGAAACCACAACACTTTCCGAGGAAAGCATGGAATAAATCGCATCGATTCTTGTATTCAGATAATAATTGTGAACCAGCAAAAGAATGCAGGAAACATTTGGAAACACCAAAAGAACCACAAGACAAAACGTAAGCATACGTTTCATCCGCTGGATTCTTTTTCTGCGTTTCTCGATATTCTTAATCTGCACTGCAGCCTCTTTCATAGCAGAATCATTATTGCTATTTTCTGCAGTCACTTCAGTTGTTCCCGAAATGTCCTGTTTCATCGTTTCACTCATAATTCTTCTTTTCCGGTCATAAAATCATCATTTTAACATTGTTATTCATCCTATTGTACCACATGAACGTATTTTTGCAAACAAGTTTCCAACATTTTACAGTAATCATATTGTTATATTTCCCTTGATTTCGTTCATACTATTACCAAAAACAAGGAGAACTCATTATGGCAAATAAATATAAAACTTATTTTGTGGGTATTTTAATTCCGGTCGCAGTCGGAATCGTTTCTTCTTTGTTGGTGCAGGAAAACTTTCTTTTATATGAAGAATTGACAAGACCACCTCTTGCACCACCAAAGTATATCTTCCCCATTGTCTGGACCATTCTTTATATTCTGATGGGCATCAGCAGCGCAAGAATCTACCTGTGCGAAACATCGGAACGCAGTGATATCAAACAGGCATTAACGTTATACGGTGTACAGCTGGTATTCAATTTCTTGTGGCCAATCGCATTTTTTAACTTTGAAGCCTTACTATTTGCATTCATCTGGCTAATGATTATGTGGGTAATCATTATTTTGATGATTATTAAATTCTATACCATCGATAAAACCGCCGCATATCTGCAAATCCCCTATCTTTTATGGACTACGTTCGCGGCCTATTTAAATTTTGGATTCTATCTATTAAACAGATAAATTCCAAAAATAAATTTATAAAAATGATGATACCTAAAAATGACGATTTCTAAAAAAACGATATATTTATAATAAAAAACAGCTATGAGTGCACCGTTTTCAGGTGATATGATTCCTCCTAAGTAGACAAGGTAAATAACCAAATCTACTTAGGAGGAATTTTTTATGTCCAGAAGGTCTAAGTATTCTTCAGAACAGCGAGTACAAGCATGTGAGGACTATCGCAATGGAACTCGTAGTTTAGAAGAAATATGTGCTACTCTTGGAACTCCAAGAAAGAAAACTATCCTAGAATGGCTAAAAAAATATGAGAAGTATGGAATGTGCGCTTTTTCTGAAAAGTCATATAACAAAAGTTATACAAAAGAATTTAAGCTTCAAGTGGTAGAAGAATATATAAGTGGTCAAGGTTCGTT
This sequence comes from Acetatifactor sp., assembly GCA_045590095.1. GTDB lineage: Bacteria > Bacillota > Clostridia > Lachnospirales > Lachnospiraceae > Acetatifactor. The sequence continues at coordinate 3,519 of JAZNQI010000064.1, forward strand.
AGCGGAACTGATTATAAAATATGATATTTCTTCTACAAAACAACTACGTAGTTGGATTTCAGTGTATAATGCCAATAGAGAACTTAAGGACTATTGTCCTAAACGGGAGGTCTATATGGCAGAAGCAAGAAGAAAAACAACCATTGAAGAACGCAAAGAAATAGTAGATTACTGTATTAATCACAACCGTGATTATAAAGGAACGGCAAGCATTTATGATGTCTCATACAGCCAAGTCTATTCCTGGGTAAAAAAGTATGATGCACAGGGCGAAGTTGGATTAACGGATAAGCGGGGACACCATAAAACCGACGAAGAGGTAGATGAATTAGAACGCCTCCGCAGGGAAAATATCCGGTTAAAAAGACAACTACAAGAAAAGGATATGTTAGCTGAACTGTTAAAAAAAGTACAAGAATTCGAAAGGATGTGAGGCTCGGAAAACTTCGCTATGATTCAAAATATATGGCAATAAAGTTTTTCTATGAAAAAAAGAATTGGAGTATTAATTGGATGTGCAAGCAGCTTGAAGTATCAAGAGCTGCCTACTATAAGTGGTTGCACCGCGAGATACCTGAACAGGAAACAGAAAATATAAAGCTGGCCGAGCTTATAAAGGAGTATGATGAGCGATTTAATCATATCTTGGGATATAGAAGAATGACCTCTTGGATTAATCACTTCAACCATACTTGCTACAAGCCAAAACGAGTACACAGAATCATGAAGAAGCTGGGAATTCATTCTGTAATCAGAAAGAAAAAGAAGAAATATGTTTCATCAACTCCAGAGGCTACAGCTGAAAATAAACTAGGTAGAGATTTTTATGCAGATGCTCCCAACAAAAAGTGGGCTACAGATGTGACTGAGTTTAAGGTTCCGGGAGAGAACAAAAAGTTGTATCTGAGTGCAATACTTGATTTATATGATAGGTATCCAGTTGCATATGTAATCGGCACCCGAAATGACAACGGGCTTGTATTTGGGACCTTTGATAAAGCACTAGCTGCCAATCCTGAAGCCAAACCACTATTTCATAGTGATCGTGGATTTCAATATACAAGCAAAGTTTTCCAAAAGAAACTCAAGGATCATGAAATGGAACAATCCATGTCTAGAGTTGGTCATTGCATTGATAATGGTCCTACAGAAGGTTTTTGGGGAATTATAAAATCAGAAATGTACCAGATGTATAAAATCACTGACGAATCTTCTCTAAGATTTGCAATAAAGGATTACATCAGATTCTACAGTGAAGAACGTCCTCAGGACAGATATCATTGTAAAACACCGCTGGAAGTTAGAACGGAAGCACTATCCTCAGGAAGTCCAACGGAATACCTTATTCCCCGAAATAAGCGAATTGAGAAATACAAAAAGAAATGGTGTGCATAGAAAGACGACCGCACATTTCGTACGGTCGTTCATTAGTACTTTGCTTTAGATATTTGACCTGTCTACTTGACAGGGGGCATATCACGGTTTTCGGTGACGTGTATGGCTGTATTTTTTTAACGTGACAGAGGATATTATTCCTCACCCGGAAATACGGGGATATAGTATCGTCCAAAGCCGAAATCAGGCTCGTTTCGGCAGACAATAAAGAGTGCCACCCAGTATATCATAGGCCAGAAAAGTCCTACGATTGCAATCCAGGTAGCGTGTTTCTTTAACCCGAAGGTTCGCAGTAAATCACGGTATTCCGAGAAGTGAATCAGCTTCTTTCCCCATTTGTAGAACAGCTGAAGGAACGTAGAAACCAGTCTAATCGGGAACAGACCCAGGATGACAGCTGCAATCCCTTCAAAGAAATCCAATCCGAAGTATACCCAGAAGGGAACCTGTCTGTTTATGGTTTTGAATAAGCCCAGATAACTGTATTCCTGCATGGGCAGAACAAGGGAAAGATATGTTTTGCCGTAGGGAATGAATGAAAGCCACGGATCGTTATGGCGGGAATTATAGGCCATAATATAAATCGGAATCGCCGAAATGATATATGAAAGCAATTCGTTAATGACGGTGAGTACCGCCAACAGAATATGAGCTGCCACCAGTGCAACCATGACGGGATAAATCTCCATCTGCGTAACTTCTTCCCAGGAATCTGCCATGAGAACATCATATAATGCGGAATGTACCACGAAAACGAAGTAATCCGCAATGATAAGCAATATCGAAAGAATCGAAAGAATCATATATTTTACCCGTAAGGCGTATTGCCTTGTATCAATTAGTTATAATTATAGTAATTTCCGTCTCCGTAAGCGAGTGCATTGTTCATGTACATGTAACGTAAAATAATATTCATAAGAGGAATAAACGTTCCGAGAATAGAGAACAAAAGAGCGTTCTCGCCGATGTTTAAGAATCTGTATAAATCGTAATGGATTTTCCAGTTTAAAAACATCAAAAAGTAAGAGCAAATGGTTATGAGCAAGATACAGATCATCATAACAACTGAATAAACAGGCATTCCGATAAATGTAAAGTTAATGGGAAACAGGAGAATAAGCAGGAAAATAGGTCCGTAAACCAATACCTGTGTCAAAATTATCACCCAAAGAAGCTTCTTACGTCTCGGCGCCAGAGTTTTGCCGAAAAGATTAAGCTCTCCTGCGGGCAACAAATAGGCAAAGCAAAGCTCGCCGATGGGAAGAAATGCCCAAAAGGTGCGACGCATACCGGCTCTGTCAGCCATCACTTTGATGGGGTATCCCATAATAGCTCCCATAACCAGCATGGGAATCAGTGTTAACACTAAAATGATAAGCGTAATAAGCAGGGCTACTCCAAAAGAAAGTCCTAATACCGCGGCATATGCCATGAGTTCTTCACTTGTGTTCATTCTAATACCTCCGTACAATAAAAAGATTCTGCATTATCTTTAATGCCAATACAATAATACATAAGAACACTCGAAATTACAATAATAACATTGTTTTTCCGTAGGAAAAGATAGCGGTGTTCCCGGCAATATAAAAAATAATAATAAAAATAACAACTGTTTATATTCGTGAAAAAGCAAGTAACTAAAGAAGGTAAGGTGGTAGGTAGCGTTACAAGCAGTAATAAGTGAATTTAAACAGTTGTCATTCGCAATGGAATAAAAAAAACACCAACCCCATGGCTCTTTCGTCCACAAAACCAGTGCTTTTAGTGCGCGATCAGGGGCTCGAACCCTGGACACCCTGATTAAGAGTCAGGTGCTCTACCAACTGAGCTAATCGCGCATGGTTGATATTTATTTTTGTCACGTGCAAAACTGATTATAGTACAGGTTTACAAACAATGCAAGCATTTTTTTAAAAAAAAAGAAAAAATTCCGATTATTTTATCTTTTGGGGAATCAATTCAAGGATTTCGATTTGAGATTCAGCCCTTTCCCTTTGAAGTGCCAATCAGGGCTGAATACCCGAATTGATATATTCAGCCTTTCTTATCAATATTGCTCCTTTAGGCTGAATTATGGCGTCTGCAATTCAGCCCCTCTTGTCAAAACAGCTCCTTTTGGCTGAATCACGGCGTTCCCGAATTCAGCCCTTCTTGTCAAAACAGCTCCTTTAGGCTGAATCACGGCGTTCCGGAATTCAGCCCTTCTTATCAAAACAACTTGTTTAGGCTGAATCATGGCGTCCGGAATTCAGCCCTTCTTATCAAAAACACTCCTTTAGGCTGAATTCATTGCCCCAAAGGATAAATTTTCACGAAGCCCTTTTTCAATAGTTCGACGTTCCTCAAAGGTTAAAAACTTAGACATGGACGACTCCTTTCTTTGCCACCGGTGTCTTGAGGATAACAGAAAGAGATCAGCCAACCAACTGATCTCCAAAATAACAGAAAGAGACCAGCCAACCAACTGGTCTCTAAAAAATCCGCAAGAGAAATAAACTGTACCCTATTGCTGGCACGACTGTATGACTATAAGCTAGGGGATTTAACTCTTGAACAGGTTATGGAAAAAACCGGTTTATCGGAAGAGGAAATAAAGAAAAGAATTAAAGAAATTTAGAAAGAAAAGGAAGGGGACATGCAAAAAAACGTATATCCTCTTTTTTGTTGTTTTTCTTATGTAAAAGCAGAATAATACACAAGAAAGGAGGAGATATCCGTGCATTTCGTATATAGGAAATTAATGTCGAAATGTGGTAAACTAAAAAGGTAGGGTTATTTTTACGATAAACTGTCCGCCGGACAGTTTATGAAAACCTAGAAATTTGCAATTCATGTATCTCTACATATATAATGATGACAACAAATCAAACAAAAAAAGGGAGCATTTATATATGAAAAAGAAAATTGTTTGTAAGATTTTGATTATTAGTATTGTGACATCGATGGCAATTGGTTCATTTGCCGGATGTAAGACCTCTGAAACAGAAGGAACAGGGGAGAACATTTCAGAAGTTGTTAGTGAAGAAGTGAGCGAAGCTCTTTCTGAAGAAGTTGCTGCTGATGAAGTGATGGGTAGCGAAGAAACTTCTGAGGAAACATCTTCTGAGGCATTTGAAGAAGCTACTGAAGAAACTACTGAGGAAACTACTGAGGAAACATCTTCTGAAAAAACATCTAAAGAAAAAACAGAGGAAGCGTCCGAAGAAGAATCAAGCGAGCCGGAATTCACGGTGGAACATTTTGAAATGACAATGTACGCACAGAAAAATGTAAATGTGAGAACGGGACCTTCTACCGATTATGAAAAGGTTGGTGGGCTTTCCATTAATCAGGAAGTAAAAGTGACCGGTAAAGCG
>JAZNQI010000065.1:0-3329 GCA_045590095.1 Acetatifactor sp.
GCGGCTTTTGCCACCATAGGTGATATTATGCCCTTGCAGAAAGAGAACAGAACGCTGGTTCGTTTTGGGCTAAAAGCCATGCAACAAAGCAATAATATCGGATTGCGCCGGCTGATAACCAACAATGACCTTGCCGGCAGAAAAATAAATGCCTATCATATCGGTTTTGTTTTAGGTCCCTGTATGAATGCCACGGGACGACTGGATACGGCAGAGCGTGCCCTGCGTCTTTTGTTAACAGAGGATGACGCGGAAGCGGACAGAATCGCACTGGAATTAAAAAAGATGAACGAAGTCCGTAAGGAACTGACTGCGGCAGGAGAAGAAGAGGCCATTCGTCTGATTCAGGAAACAGGAATGCAGGAAGATGACGTAATTTGTCTTTATCTGCCGGCATCCCATGAAAGCATTGCGGGAATCATAGCAGGGCGTATTAAAGAAAAATTCTATAAGCCGACCTTTGTATTCACCAATGCGGTAGAAGGGATAAAAGGTTCCGGAAGATCCATTCCGGCGTATGATATGTATGCGCATTTGTGGGAAGTAAGAGAGTTGTTTACCAAATTCGGCGGGCATAAGATGGCAGCGGGAATTTCCATGGCAAAGGAAAACTTTTCCTTTTTCCGGAAAGTGATGAACGCAAACGCTAATCTGAGCGTGGAGGACTTAACGGAAGTAATCAGCATAGACGTGGACATGCCCATGTCCTATGTGACCTTTGACCTTTTGGAGGATTTGGAGGTTTTGGAGCCCTTCGGAAACGGAAATGCCAAACCGGTATTTGCCCAGAGAAATCTGGTGTTTGAATCAGAGAAACTGTTTGGCGCAAAGCAGCAGTTTGCTTCTTACAAGGTTCGGGATGAACAGGGAAAGAGATTCGAATTGAAATATTTTGGTGATGTTTCGGCGCTGCATCATTACGTGGATGAGAAGTGCGGTGAGGGAACTGCCCGGACTCTCTATAGTGGCGGAACTTTTACACTTTCCGTTATTTATCAGCCGGAGATAAATGAATACAGGGGAATAAAGAGTATTCAGTTTAGGCTGGTGAACTATAAATAGGTTTATGTGTATGTGTAAATTAAAACTATGATTATTGGGAATATTTTTATTTTGATGAGAGCCTCTATTAATAATCGGGGCTCTCATTTTGACTGTCTTAATTCCAATCAGTCAACTACACAAGAATTGAAAAAATGAGTTGCATCGCTATACAGAAAACGACTTCGGTATGAGTGGCTCCAGCATTGATTGTTCTATATTTCCCTTTTCGTCCACAAGCTGCGGCAACTCCGTCAGCAGGTGTATGCGGCCAATGGTAGAATTTCTCAGTGCAAGCTCCGATGCAGAATCATCTATGGGAATGTAGTAGTTTTGGGACACCCTCGCTTATTTTCGACACTTGAGATAAAAAAATGTATATTTGAAAAGATATGGATTACATTTTTACGAATATTTGTTATTCTTACTACATGAAAGAAATTCTTTCTCTGTCAGCAAAGCAGGACAACAGTTATTTGTACAAATAAGGTATAGGAAAAGAAAAAGATGATTTATATTTTATTTTCTCTCTTGGCAGTAGTGGTATTGGGAGTATGTATTGTTATCATTCTATGGCATTATATACGATTGAAAAAAGAAATGGCACTTCTTCAGGAAAGTTTCATGAACCTAAGACAGTTAAATTTTGAACTGCGTTCCGTAAGGCATGATTACCTGAATCATTTGCAGGTTGTATATGGTCTTCTGGAGCTTGAGGAGTATGAGGAACTGAAAGAGTATCTGAATCCGGTCTACAAGGAAATGATGAAGACCGGAAAAGCTCTGAAAACTTCGAAACCTGCATTGAATGCGCTTATTATGGCAAAGATGAAGGAAGCGGAAACTAAAGGGATTGATGTTTATGTGGAAGTGAAGTCGGATTTGCAACATCTGCCATTGGAGGTTTGGCTATTGTGTAAAGTGTTGTCGAATCTTATGGATAATGCCATGACGGCGCTGAGCGAAGTAGATGGTGAAAAGAAAATAGAAGTCGACATTAATGAGACCAGAGAGAAGTATCTTTTTCAAATAGCGGATAACGGTCCGGGTATTCCGGAACATATGCAGGCGTTAATTTTCAAAAAAGGTGTTACAACAAAAAAGGAAAGCGGACATGGTATGGGATTGGCCATTGTTTCGGAGATTCTGAAGGAGAACAATGGCAGTATTCGGATGAATTCAGGGGAAGACGGAACAGTTTTTACGGTAGAATTCCAGAAAGGAGGTTCTTAAATGACTATAGTAGAGATTATAGGTATTATATTACTAATTATAGGTTTTGTACTGGTTGGTGTTGAAATGGCTGTGCCGGGCTTTGGATTACCGGGAATCAGCGGTATCATAAGTTTGGTGGCAGGTGTGATTATGACAGCCAAAACGGTGGAAAAGGGAATTGTAATGACCATTGTTATCATTATAATTCTGGCAATTATGCTGGCTGTGATTATGACGATTCTACGATCTAAGGCGATGAAGGCACCGATTGTGCTTAATGAGGATGTAAAAGGAGAGCAGGGATTTTTGAATTCCACGGATCTAGAGTACCTTATAGGCAAAGAGGGAATGGCAATTTCAGACTTGCGACCGGGAGGAAAAGGTTGTTTTGATGAGATTGATTTCGATGTGATTTCAGAAGGGAAATATATTGAAAAAGGAAAGCGTATCAAAATCAGTAAGATAAAAGATAACCAGTTATTGGTGAAAGAAATATAGAAAGGTTTGGAGGTAAAAGTTATGTTAGGAAAAATAATTGTATTAGTGATAGTAGTATTATTGGTTTTGGGATTTTTCTCACTGGTGCCTATGGGGTTATGGATATCTGCAATTGCGTCCGGTGTAAAGATTAGTGTTTTTGATCTTATTGGTATGCGCCTTCGTCGCGTAAGACCGAATCACATTGTGATGCCGATGATTAAGTCTACCAAAGCAGGTCTTAAGCTTACGGTAAATCAGTTGGAAGCTCATTATCTGGCAGGTGGAAATGTGGACTCTGTTGTAAATGCTCTGATTGCAGCAGAACGTGCCGGTATGAGTCTGAATTTCGAACAAGCTTCAGCGATTGATTTGGCCGGTCGTGATGTTTTCGAGGCAGTAACCATGAGTGTTACGCCGAAGGTGATTGAAACAACTATGATTTCTGCTGTGGCAAAGGACGGTATTGAATTGCTGGTCAAAGCAAGAGTAACTGTACGTACGAACATTGAACGTCTTATCGGTGGTGCAGGAGAATCAACAATTCTTGCAAGAGTAGGTGAAGGTATTGTTACTACGGTCGGTTCTTCTCAAAG
>JAZNQI010000066.1:0-35821 GCA_045590095.1 Acetatifactor sp.
CCTCTCCCGTGTAGGCATAACTCAGGGTGCCCGTTTCATGGTTTTCCGTCTTTAACCTGCCGTATTTGTCATAGGTATAGTTTACCACATCCCCGTTACCGTAGCCTAAAGTTAACAGGGGACCGTTTTTCGGTCCGTAGATGTAGGATACAAAGGTACGGCTGCCCACCTTCAGGGTGGTCATGTTGCCGAAATCGTCATAGACAAAGCCGTAGGTCTGGAGTCCCGTCCCACTGCTTCTTGCCACATTTGCCAGTCGGAAGTTTTCATAGCCGTGATTGACACCGGCCACCTTCACCGCACTGCTTCCGTTTCCCGCATAGGCTCCGTTATGGATGACCCTGCCGAACCCGTCGTAGACCGCTTCCGCCGTATTGCCCTTTCCGTCGATAACTGCCGTGGGGGCTCCCGTCATAATGCTTACCGGAGTGCCGTAGGTATAGGTCACCGTATTTCCCGCTGCATCGGTCACCGTGTTTAAGCGGTTACCATCCGTCGTGTAAGTGGCAGAGGTCTGCATCTTTTTGCCACCTGAGGTGCTTTCCAGTACCGTACCTGTGATGTTTCCGAAGGCATCATAACCATAGTTCTGGCTCAGTCCCGTGCCTTCCACCGTTGTCTTTGTAAGCCTTCTGGTGAAGGTACTGTCATAGGTATACAGGTAGGTGCCGTTTCCACCCGTGACGGTCTTTATGAGGTTGCCGTTTTCATAGGTATCTGCCTCTTCCTTTAAGCCCGTGGAAGCCACACTCACCAGGTTGCCTTCTGCGTCATAGGTCATGGTACGGGCATCCTCCCGTACAAGGGACAGGTTGTCGAAATAAGCTTCGTTTACGTTTTTCTCATAAGTACCTATGATGCGGATGTAGGAGATGTGCTTGTCCGGCTGTTTAGGTACCAGCGCCAGGCTGGCAAACTGCCACTCCTCCACGTCCGGGTCAAAGGGTACATAGTGGAACTCCTCGGTATCATCCGAATAATGTATCATGGCACGCAGGCCGCAGCGTTTCTTAATCCCGATGGGATAATAGTCTTCCTCTGCAGGATTTTCCCCGTCCGGTGCCGCTTCTTTTGTTTTTACCTTTTACACCCTTATTTTACTCCCTTTTGTATATTCTTGTCAATGCGACTAGTTATTTCGTCGCTTTATATTGGCACTAAAAAAGCATGGTTATAACCATGCTTTTTTTAATGCTTCAATACCTTTGGATATTTCTGCTTTTGTCAATGCACCATAACCAAGGATTACAGTGGATGTTTCATCCTGCGGTCCGTCTTTTACCAGACTTTCCGATAGTCCATACACAATAACACCGTTTTGAAATGCCGCATCCCGTAACCGGCTTTCTGTTATATTCTTGTGAGTGGTCAACAATACATGCAGGCCTGCATTTTCCCCCGTTATTTGAAAATCCTTTTGAAAAGGTTTCAAACATTCCAACAGGTAGTCATGCTTATCACGATAACACTTCCTCATTTTATTCAAATAACGCTCAAAATAGCCCCCTCGGATAAACTCCTCCAGAATCTTTTGATCAATTCGTGAAACCGTAGTTGAGTAAAAAGAGCACCTTTCCAAATACCGCTCTAATAATTCCATCGGCAAAACCATGTAACTCACTCTGATTGCCGGGGCTATAGATTTGGAAAACGTCCCAAGATAAATTACTTTTCCGTTTTTATCCGAAGATTGCAAAGAAGGAATGGGCTTGCCTTTATAACGAAACTCACTATCATAATCATCCTCAATTAAATATCGGTCCGTTCTTTCGTTTGCCCATTTTAACAATTCATTGCGTCTTCCGATTGGCATGACTGTACCGGTAGGATACTGATGAGAGGGCATCACATACGCTAAATCCACACCCGCTTTTTTCAGTTCCGATACTTTCATACCATTTTCGTCCATATCAATGGTTTTAATAGGGTAAGCAAAGGATTCAAAAATACGATATGCCCTTTTGTAGGTAGGATTCTCCATGGCAATGGGAATCTCCCGCCCCAATATCTTCTCCAGAAGCATAAGCAAGTAATCATTCCCTGCTCCGATAATAATCTGATCAGGCACACAATTTACACCTCTGGAGGCATGCAAGTAATGCGCTATGGCCTCTCTCAGACTATAGTCTCCCTGTGCACTTCCCCTTGAAAACAGCGTTGCATTGCTATCACTCAGAATATTCTTGGTAATCTTTTTCCATACGCCAAAAGGGAATTGGCTCATATCAATCTTAGTAGGTGAAAAGTCACATATTATATTGCTATCCGGCAAGTTATCCGCTTCCTTTTGGAGTGTATCATATGATAATCCACTATTCATTGCCAAATCAAACAATTCCTTTGTAGGACACACAAAATATCCCTTATACGGTTTGGCCTCAATATATCCCTCTGACAATAATTGCCCATATGCCATATCCACCGTGCTTCTGGCCACCTGCAAATATTCTGCCAAAAAACGCGTGGAGGGAAGCCTCTCCCCTTGAAGAAGCTTCCCCTCTTTTATTTCCTGGCGTATATGCTCATAGATTTGCTCATACAAACATTTTTTACCATCTGTTTGTAACTCAATCGTTAATTCATACATATCTTACACCTTTTTATGTTTCTCCAAAATCATGCGCTTCAATTCCCGTGCCCTATTCTTCACACGCTCATTTGCAGCATTGGAAACTAATATCTCTGCAACCTTCTTGGCAGCAATATCGTCTTTATTTACCTGAAATGCTAAAGCTGCAATCAAATAATCTATGGTCAAAACATCCATGCCGCATATAGGAACACTTTCCTTCTGTACCGCATTGATAAAGCCTTCCAAGGCATTCTGAATATATTCCAATTCCTGTGCCTTCATTTCCTGACGCATTTCTTCAGTCAGCTGGTTTTTCAGTTCCAGCTCCTCCGCATATCCGCGAAGCAACCATGCATTTTTCAGACATACATATGCCTTTTCACTGTCCTTTGCACGCTTTACGATAGAGCAAACCAATGCCAGCTTGTATCTCTCCATCATATCCTCATAAGAATAAGTCTCCCCTGTCAATGCCGGAAGCTTCACCTTACCATAAATATTAGCCTTAATCAGTTTTCCCTGTGCCGCAGTAGTCATAGGGAAATACTTAAGCAATGCAGAATATCCGCATCTGGGACAAGTCACTACATCATACTTAATGGAATCAATTCCCTCATATCTGTAACGCAAGTCGATATCCGTACCAATCAACTTTGCCTTACCGGTTTTCATAATCTTAGAGGAAAATTCCTTGTCACACACTATGCAGGTAAAGTTTTTGTCATAAATATAGTCTTTTTCTTCCAAAACCACCGGTTCTTTTACTTCTTTTTTCTGAATCTTTAAGCCCTTTTTTTCTTCATCTTCGTAGATTTCAAGACCTTCTAATTTATCCAGTCCCAAACTCTTTAATCCTGAAAGAATTCCTGCCATACTTCCCCCTAGTGAATTATTAATACATGTGTTTGCTTGTTACGATAAAAAAATTCTTTACGAATTCTTAGGTAATACAAATGAGCTCTTCAATGAAACTATGCGGTTAAATACCAATTTCTCAGGTGTAGTATCCTTTACATCCACACAGAAGAATCCCTGTCTTACAAACTGGAATCTGTCAAAAGCTTTTGCCTTTGCAAACTCAGGCTCCAAGTAACATTCTTTCAATACAGTAAGTGAATTAGGATTCAGGTTCAGACTGCCGTCCTCATTGTAAACACCCTTGTCTTCGTCAATGATATTTTCGTACAAACGCACCTCTGCCTTTACAGCCTGCGCTGCAGATACCCAGTGAATGGTTCCCTTTACCTTACGGCCGTCATTGCTGTTACCACCCTTGGTTTCGGGGTCGTAGGTAGCATGCACTTCAATAATGTTGCCGTTCTCGTCCTTTACGCAACCGGTACATTTCACAAAATAGGCATTCATGAGACGTACTTCGTTGCCGGGGAACATACGGAAGTATTTCTTGGGAGGTTCTTCCATGAAATCTTCGCGTTCAATATATAATTCTCTGCTGAAGGGTACCTGCCTGCTTCCGAGTGCCTCGTTTTCAAGGTTTTTGGGCGCATCCAGCCATTCTACTTCATTTTCCGGATAATTATCAATCACAAGCTTAACAGGGTCTAAAATCGCCATTAAACGAGGAGCCTTAGCCTTTAAGTCCTCACGGATACAATATTCCAATGCAGCGTAGTCTGCGATAGAGTTTGCCTTGGATACACCACACATTTCCACGAACATGCGGATGGATTCCGGCGTAAAACCACGTCTTTTCAGTGCGGCAATGGATACCAGTCTGGGATCATCCCAGCCATCCACGATACCGTCCTGAACCAGCTTCTTGATATAACGTTTGCCGGTTACCACATTCTTTAAATACATCTTTGCCTGCTCAATCTGCTTGGGCGGATGAGGATATTCCAGTTCTCTTACTACCCAATCGTACAAAGGTCTGTGGTCTTCAAATTCCAAAGTACAGATAGAGTGGGTAATGCCTTCAATCGCATCCTCGATAGGATGTGCAAAGTCATACATAGGGTAAATGCACCATTTATCGCCGGTGTTATGATGGGTCATATGTGCCACACGGTAAATAACCGGGTCACGCATGTTGATATTGGAAGAGGTCATGTCAATGCGGGCACGAAGCACCTTCTCGCCATCCTTGTACTTGCCATCCTTCATTTCTTCAAAGAGTTTTAAGTTCTCCTCGATAGAACGGGTACTGTAGGGATCTTCCTTACCGGGTTCGGTAAAGGTACCTCTGTATTCCTTAATCTGTTCTGCTGACAGGTCAGACACGTATGCCTTGCCCTTCTTAATCAACTTCACAGCACCTTCGTACATTTCACCAAAATAATCAGACGCAAAGAATAAACGGTCCTCATAATCAGCACCCAGCCACTGTACATCTGCCTTAATGGACTCTACAAATTCGATATCTTCCTTAGTAGGGTTAGTATCGTCAAAACGCATATTGAATTTTCCGCCGTACTTCTGCGCCAACATATAGTTAACCAAAATCGCCTTAGCATGTCCGATATGCAAATATCCGTTAGGTTCCGGAGGGAAACGTGTATGCACGGTGTCGTAAACACCCTCTGCCAAATCCTTGTCTATAATCTGCTCGATGAAGTTTTTAGAGACTCTTTCCTCTGTTACTTCCTCGGTATTTTCTAAATTCTTTTCCAATTCGCTCATAAAAATGACCATGCCTTTCCACAGTAATTCAAATAATACTTTATTTTAGCATAGGAATTTGGAATATTCAAGGGAGAGTGGCGGGTTTATGGATAAATTATTTCCTGCTCATGACCGCGCAATACCACAACAAAATATAAAGCGGACGAAACAGATTATCTTCATCCTTTCGTCCGCCCACTCAGCTATCTATGCATCATCACCAATTTCAAACACATATGATATAAAACTATCCTTTTCACCCACAACATATTCTACAAAATATAATTTATCAGCAGCCTCCCAAATCATATATCTCAGCGAAGATTCTTCCTCTTGTTTTATCACGTAAGATGTCTCTATGGTCTCCACAAATTCATCTTCCATTCCCAAGAATAAATCTTTGTATTCCTGCAAAAGTTCTTCGTCATCCGCAACCGAAAGCGTCGAATATGTAATCTTCTCTAGTTCGTTTGTTGTCCCATAATTATTTTTTATAATAATACTGTTTCTCCCTACCGTTATTTCTGCCCCCAGATACACTTCTTTCCATCCGGCATAATGAAAGGAAGATAGTGACGATACATAAGGTATGTCCTTTACCTGATATTCCCCATAAATCTTCAGGCGGTTCATATACAGAACAGTGCCAAGCAGTATTGCTAATAATGCCATACAGCTAATGATAATCATTCTAATTTTCTTGGTTTTCATTCTTATACCCTTTTTATCCCTTTTCCAAGCGACTAAGCTATTAGTATTATACCATTAACTAACCATAAACACAAATATTTACCGTCTTTTTTCAAAAAAGGAGCAGTCCCCTGCTCCCTTCAAATGCCTGTCTATTCCACATCCATTAACGTACCGATGAAGATTGGCAATTTATTCTCAGTATCAATAATCATATAAACAAATGGTCTGTCCAGTATTACTTCCTTCGGTTTGTCCAGCGGCCCGCTGGTACCGCGTGCCATCGCCACCACGGTAGCCGCACCTGCTCTGGTGCCTTGCTCTCCTACCTCTATATATGTTTTATGCAACACATCGCCAATATAAACATTTCCTTCCTCTCCAATGTATTGTCCCAGTCCCGAAAAATCTGCCTTGTACACATCAAAGGCATCCGGCATGCCCATATCCGAAAGCACCCATCCCAGATGTTCACCATACTCTGTTTTAAACTTGGGAAGTGCCGTATTTACCGGCTCACCAGATACATTGCTTAACAAACTCCGCAAGCTCTCACCGTTCAAAGAGTTTACATACTCAGCTACACTGACTCCCTCCTTGGGCAACAGTGCCACAAAAGCATAGCCGGCTTTCTCATAGTACTTTACAAACCCGGTGGCAAGCTCATCCTCCAGGTAGTTATACTCCTTTCCATACATTAACTCTACCTGTCTGTCTGTTTCGTTCTCCAATGTAAACACACCCTCACGTACCTGATACTTCTCATAAGGAACGCTCCAATCAGCCTCAAAAGCCAGTGCATTAATCAAATACATAACAGCTTCTGTCGGTATTTCATCTATGATTTGAGGTATCATATTATTTGTCTTTTCGGATACCCATTGGTTGATTTCTTCCACTGCATATTTGTCGAATTTTCGCTTGTAAATATCAGCACCATAATAATTGGCATTGGTTTGCAAAAAGTCCTGTTCTACCCGAAAATCTTCCGTATCCTTAAACCAAATAGAATTGGCTAACTGCAACTGCCCCGCTTCCTCCTTCGGCAACTGTGACATATATGTATACATATATTCGTTCAATTCCTCTGCTGTCAGTCCCAATACCAGCTCCATCTGTGTGCGTGTTTCCCCTTCCGCACCGTTTACGGTCATTGCCAATGCGCAGATAACCGATAAAGGTGACATCAGCATACTCTCTCCCTCCCGCATGGAAGCCTGAAACAGACGAATACCAAAGTCCGTAACTGCCATATTACCCACACTTAAATCTTCCATGACTTCCACCTTTTGCGGCGTGATTCCCTGCATCAAATCTTCTGCCGAAGCTGTCACCGGACGATACCACATGAAAACACCTACTGCACAAAGAGCCACAGCCGCCGCTGCTACCCATTTATACCAGCCTCTCCTATGCGCCTTTTTATTCCTTTTACCCTCTTTCTTGTCTCGCTCCTGTTGCTCTGCGCTATATTCGTTTCTGCGAAGAACATCCACTTCCTCTATCAATTCTTCATCCACATAGTTTAATGCATCCTGCAATTCTTCCGGTCTCATACTACATATCCCTCCTTTTCCAAGTAATTCTTCAATTCCAGTCGGGTACGATACAACAAGCTCTTCACCTTTGCCTCACTCATGTGGCAATACTGCGAAATATCCTTTACACTATCTTGAAAATAATATCTTCCCAGAAAAACATGTCTTGCCTCTTCCGATTGTTCTCGCAAAAAGCGACTCAGCACTTCTCCAAATGCCTTTGCTTCCACAGCTTCCATGGTGGTATCTCCTGCAGACACACACTCCTCCAATTCTGTTAAGGAAAGTGCATACTGACTGTTTTTTCGCTTCTGTCTGTTTTTTCTGCGAAAAGTATCTATGGAAATGCGTCTGGTCAGTTTTCCCAAATAAGTAGATAAAGTTACCGGCTTGTGAGGTGGTATGGAATTCCACGCCCCCAGATAGGAATCATTGACACTCTCCTTGGAGTCTTCTTCATCATCCAGAATGTTATAAGCAATCTTATATAAGTATCGGTCGTATTTCAACTGCGTCTCTTTGATGGCAGTCTCATCTCTCTGCCAAAATAATTCCACAATCTTTTCATCCTGCATCACAAAATCTCCTCCCTTCACCTATATACTCGTCAAAAAAGGAATATGGTTGCAAAAGCGATCGAATTTTCAGAATATTCCCTATTTCATCAATTCATCCGTCAATCGTATAATTTCCGGTGCCGCTTTCTCACGCGCTTTCCTAAGAGTACGATTATAGATTGGATATGCCAGGCATATCAGAATAATTCCAACCATTCCGACACAAATACCAAGCATCAAGGCTCCAAAATCCCCAAATATTTCTCCCATATCGGTCAGGATAAGGCTCATTCCGCTTCCCAAAATCAGCGTTCCGATGATACCTACTACAAGTGATATGGCAGTTGCTTTGGAAGTTACACTTGCATCCAATCTGCGAAGTTGTCCCATTTTATCTTCCTTCTCTGCCGGCGCTTCATATTTTTCGCGAATCCTTCTGATTTCCTCCTGCTCTTTGGCAGAATATGTATAGTGAAAACCATCTTTCTTTTCCATTATTGTACCTCATTTATTTTAACTCTTTTAATTTTTTGCCGCTTTGTGCAATCATAAAGATTGCCATTATGATAATAAATACCGAAACCACTCCTCCGGTACATCCCAGCATTATTTTACGCGTCAGGATACTCATACTACCATCGCCGAAGGTGGTAAGCATCGTTGCCTCCAATGTCAATATGGATACAACGGCTGCCGTCAGGCTGATAGCCTTCGATGCCGTATAAACCGGACTGTTGTACTTCCGGTATTTCACAATATTGATAATCGCCACCGTAAATGCCGTAAAGGTATATGCTGCCAAAGCGATCGTGGTAATCTCATGATGCCTGAATGTTCTGTTCCAGTACACCATAAAGAACACCATTAACGAGAGCATTATATTCATTCCGAGAAAAATCCATCCGCAGGTGCGATATCTCAAAAGCTCCTCTCGCATTTTTTCCCCGGGTTTGTGTTTACTGGTAAATCGTACCAAAAAGAAGCGCATTACCGCAAGGAAAATGTAATAACCCGCAAGAGAACAAAACCAAAAACTATGGTGCCAAAAGCCCATTCCCAGATGTAAAAGAGCGTACGCAGTATTCCATAAAAGTGTTCCGTAAAGAGACACATTTATACGCAGTCTCGGGTCATCCCGCCAACGTTTCACATGCGCATTCTCGTTTTTGAAGTTCTGTATAAATTTAATCAGGTGCGGAATCTTCAATGACCATACCAGTAAAGTATAGAAAGCAAGCAAATACGAGATAATCGCAATAAGAGAATCCGTCCCCATAAACATCAGGGAATATACCAAAAACACCGTAGCAATGGGCACCAGAATAATCATAATGGCAATATGGGGAAATAAAAACCCTTTGCCGATTCTCTTCCAATCCACGTTAACACCTCCGTATCTTAACCGTAAATGTGGTGCCAACACTAACAACACTTTCTACAGAAATTTCTCCCTGCATGATGTCAATCACTCTTTTCACAAGAGCCAGGCCCAACCCATTTCCCTGAACAGAATGAGAAGTGTCCCCTTGATAAAATTTTTCAAAAATGTGTGCTCCCACATTCGGTGACATTCCGCATCCGGTATCCTTTACTTTTACAACAGCATGATGTTCGGTGGCAGTTAACGACACCGATACTTTTCCGCCGTTTTCAGTATATTTAAAAGCATTGGAAAAAAGATTATTCCATACCAAGCTCAACAATTCGGCATCTGCTTTGATTTTAACATCATCTGTAATATCCGTCTCAATCTCAATTCCGGCCTCTTCCCATACATTCTCAAATTGCAGAAGGCATTCGCATATCTGCTCACCTAAGTCAAACTCTTTTGCCTGCGGATAAATTTGTTGATTCTCCAAACGATTGAGTTTTAAAATATTGGTCATCATTTCCGACAGACGCCTCGTGGCATCAGTTATCCCTTTTGCATATTCCTTACGTTGTTCTTCGCTTAAGTCAGATGCTTGCAAAAGCGTCCCATAATTATGAATAACAGCAAGGGGAGTTTTCATTTCATGCGATACATTTGCAATAAAATCCGTGCGGAGCGTCTCTACGCTCCCCAATTCCTGCGCCATCTTATTAAAACATTCAATAATTCTGTAAAAAGTATCATCTGAACCGACTTTATTTTGTGACTTAATTCGGACGGAAAAATCACCCTGAATAATTCTTTCAGCAGCTTCCGTAATCTCCTGCACCGGACGTTCCACCCTATACTTCCTTCTCACCGCATCAATAATGGTATAAATCAGGCTCAAAAGAATCACATTGGCAAATGTCAGCTTTGCAGCCACACCGATGTTTTCGCTATTCAATGTAAGTCCCATAGTATCAGACAAAATCCGCACAAACAACATGGTACAGCAACTGATTACAAACGCCACCAAGAGAAAAAACAAGAAATAATTGTTAATCCATTTCAGAATGCTCTTAAAACATTTCTCCCGTCTCATTTGATCACCGCCTTATATCCAAGACCATGTACCGTTTTTATTTCGAAGTCCTCACAATCGGCAAGCTTGCCGCGAAGCTTGGTCATATATACATCTACGGCTCTGGGTGCGGTTTCTGTATCTGCATCCCAAAATTCATCCATCAGCTGGGAGCGGGTAAATGTCTTTTTCGGGTACGAAAGTAACTTGTACAGAATACTGAACTCTCGATTCGTCAAAGGGATTTCTTCCCCGTTTAAGTAAGCGGTGTGCTCATCTGCATCCATTACGAAGCTACCGATTTCCAATTTTTTGCTTGCCGCAATCTTAGCACGACGCAGAAGTGCACCGATACGCAAAAACAATTCATCCAAATCAATGGGCTTTACCATATAATCATCCACACCGATACGATATCCTCTCTGCTTTGATGCAATATCATCACGTGCGGTCATGAAAAGAATAGGAATCTCCTTATTCATCTCCCTGATATCCGTCGCAAATTCAAATCCATTGATTCCCGGCATCATAATGTCAGATACAATCAAGTCAAAAACATTATCATACATAGCATCATAGGCATCCGTTGCATTCAAACACCCTACTGCCTCATATCCGCTATGATTTAAAAAAGAACAAACGGTTTTGTTTAATTCTTTGTCATCCTCAACTACTAATATTTTAAACATGATGCCACCTCCATAATGATAGTTCATAACCATTATATAAGATAACATCGAAATGTTAAAGTTTTGTTAATGTTTTATAGTATTGGTGCAAAATTCGTACCACACAACGTAGTGTATCAGGCTTCTGCAAACCGAAATGACGATTCTTTTTTATATCAGCCCTTCAGCACGCAACCACTCCACTTCATCGTGGATTGTTTCCGCATAAGGACGTGTTGTATATCCTAACTCCTGTTGTGCTTTTGAATAATCAAAGTCATTGTTTCTGGCTAAATTATATACGGAGAATGTCGTCATCATTGGTTTCTCACCCTTCTTCTCCGCCTTTTTCTCCAAAACCCGTGCAATTTTGTCCGCTAATCCCAGTGGCAGATAAAACTTGATTTTCTGACAGTTGCATTCTTCGTGAAGCATCTCACACAACTGTTTCAAGGTAACTTGTTCATTTGCCAAAATATAACATTCTCCAATACGTCCCTTGTCCACTGCTGCAATACATCCTGCTGCCAAATCACGCACATCGCATAGGTTAAAAGAACCTTGCATTCCAATGGGCATTTCTCCCTTAATGATCTTAATCAAAGTATCTGTAGTCTCTCCTACAGCATAATCAAGAGGTCCTAAGATTCCACTTGGATGAACCACGCATGCTTTTAATCCCATAACCTTCACCGAATCCAATACCATCTGCGTTGCCTTTGCTTTAGACTGGCTGTACGCTCCCACTACTTTACTGGGATCACAGGGTTCAAGCTTTTGCACTTCTTTAATTTTTGTTCCCATGGGTGCTTCCGGAATCGCGCCGGTACTGCTGACATATACCAGCTTCTCACATTCCGGATGAGCCAGACATTTGGTAATCACATTTCTGGTTCCTCCTACATTAACTGCCATCAGTTTCTCATTATAAGAAGGATCAACCGTTACCATGCTCGCACAATGAATAACCACACTACTCATTCCTTCCGGCACTACAAAAAATTTTTCCAGTAATCCTTCATCACACAAATCTCCAAAAATCCAGCTGCTCCTGTTATCAAATAAATTCTATTGCTCATCAATATTTCTCCTCTTTATATAATTCTTTTCACTTCCGATGATGTATCCTTCCCGCCAAATCTAACGATTACCCATGATTTTATCACTAAGTTCCATAATCCGGTCTGCGTACTTGGCACGGCGTGAAGCAAGCATCTTCTTATAAATCGGGTAAGTAGCGATTGCCATAATCATTCCGATTACACCTATTACAATTCCCGGAACCATTGCATTCTCCATACCAAGCATCTCTCCCAAGTCAGTCATCACCAAGCTCATTCCGCTTCCCATGATAATTGCGCTGATGCTACCGAACACATAAGCAAATACATTGGCCGGTCTTTTCACCTTTGCATCCAATTCTTTTAACTCATCCAACTGCGTATGTTCCTTCTCTGTATACTGTGTGCGTATCTTCTGTACCAAAAATTCCTGATCGTTCTTGTTCATTTTCTTTTCTCCTTTAATCTGTCTTATTGCTGTTTTTGTTTCTTCATTTGATAATTGGAGTATAGAGCAGAAATGTTTATAGGAGTTTTAAGAAATGTTTCTGTTTTGTTAAAAAGAAAAAGAGAGTAGCCGAAGCTCTCTCTTTCTCCTTTACTATGCAAAAAGCGACCGAAATAATCGGCCGCTTTTCTTGTATGATTAATGATGGAACAATCTGATTCCGGTAAATGCCATAGCCATGTTGTACTTATTAGCACATTCAATAACTAAATCGTCCCTTACAGAGCCGCCGGGCTGTGCAATATACTTCACACCGCTCTTGCGTGCTCTTTCAATATTGTCTGAGAAGGGGAAGAATGCATCGGAACCTAAGGTTACATCCTGCATTCCGTCTAACCATGCACGCTTTTCTTCACGGGTAAATACTTCAGGCTTTACCTTGAAGACCTTCTGCCAAGCGCCTTCTGCCAGTACATCCATGTATTCCTCACCGATGTAGTTATCGATAGCGTTGTCTCTGTCTGCACGTCCTACAGTGTCAAGGAACTGAAGTCCGAGTACCTGAGGTGCCTGACGCAAATACCAGTTGTCAGCCTTCATACCTGCCAGTCTGGTACAATGTACACGTGACTGCTGGCCTGCACCGATACCGATAGCCTGACCGCCCTTTACGAAGCATACAGAGTTAGACTGGGTATACTTTAAGGTAATCAAAGCAATCTTCATATCGATTAATGCAGACTCAGGGATATCCTTGTTCTCAGTAACAATATTGGACAACAAATCGCCGTTGATATCCAATTCGTTTCTGCCCTGTTCGAAGGTAATACCATAAACCTGTTTCTTTTCTAATTCTGCAGGAACATAATTTTCATCAATCTGAATGACATTATAGCCACCCTTTTTCTTTGCCTTTAAGATTTCCAATGCTTCCTCGGTATAGCCGGGTGCAATAACACCATCAGAAACTTCACGCTTAATGAGCTTTGCGGTATCTGCATCACAAACATCACTCAAAGCAATGAAATCACCAAAAGAAGACATTCTGTCCGCACCTCTTGCTCTTGCATACGCACAAGCCAAAGGAGACAATTCGCCCAAATCATCCACCCAGTAAATCTTAGCCAAAGTTTCATCCAAGGGAAGACCTACTGCTGCACCTGCGGGAGATACATGCTTAAAGGAAGTAGCTGCAGGAAGTCCTGTTGCCTGCTTTAATTCCTTTACCAGCTGCCAGCCGTTGAAAGCATCCAAAAAGTTAATATATCCCGGCTTACCGTTTAATACGGTAACAGGTAAATCACTGCCATCCTCCATATAAATGCGGGAAGGCTTCTGATTGGGGTTACAACCATATTTTAATTCCATTTCGTTCATCTTTGTTTCCTCCACAATTATTTATTCAGCCATGCATCTCGAATTCGCTGCTATGCAGCTTCTTCTCGATGTGGCGAAACGCCACATGCCAGTTCCATAAATAGCAACTCTTGTCAAGTAAACTTGCCCGATTTGCTATTTATGTCCTGTCGCATGGCTAAATCGAATTACACATTTTTATTTACAATCTTAGTCTCGTACTTGCCTGTTTCGATATCAATGAATCTCACAAACAAAGAAACCTTGTTTTCCTCGTTCAAACTGTTCCAAAGCATATCAGTAAATGCATCCATATCATCCGGAATACTTACCCACTTAGGTTCGCCTTCGAAGCTGGGCAAAGGATTGCCGTCATGCATATATGTATGAATGAAATGACCTTCACCGGCTACAGGGTTCTCGTAAGCATAGGTATAACGGTTGCAAGCATCCGGGTTACCATTATTGCTCTTCAAAATAGACATTGCGTAGTTGTACTTACCATTTTCGATATGCATAATACCGGAAATACGAGGGGTGTAGTTAGGGCCGTCCGGCTCAAACTCACGACTTCTCAAAGACTGTTCAAAAGTAAGCTGCTTGTCCATACCTTCGTAAATAGTATCGGTCTGGTCGCCGTTAGTTACGATGGTCTTGTTGCCAAGTACACGAACCGGTGCGTAAATAATCAGACTGGGGTCTTCCAACTTAGAGGGGTCGAAAGCCTGGGTACGGATACCCTGTCCGTCTTCTACAAACACACGATTACGGCTGTTTGAGCTTCTGCCCATAATAAAATATGCTGTTACTGCATATTTGCCGTTTGCTGACTTACCGATGACAATACCTCTGCCGGGATAAGCGTTTTCTTTCAGTTCCTGTTGAAGTGATAGCATCTTCATTTCTTTTTCCTCCGTTTTTTTGAAATGTTTTCGCTCTTAGGTGTAAAACAAAAACCACCTGAGCGTCACTAAAATAATATAGTGGGCGCCCAGGCGGTCGGCATTTGAATTCATATTTTACGCTCCCTGTGGGTACTCCCACCAGCCTCTGTCCGAGACCTTTTTCCGCCAGTTGCGTAAACATATTTTTATATTACATGGTTTTCCTGTTTTTGACAAGTCCCAACCTAATCAAAATGATAAATATAACTTTCCCAATCTGCCAGGTATACAGAACCGTTCTCCATTCGGATAAGCAAGCCTTCCTGCACCAGTTCCTCAACCAGTTCATCGGTCTCTTCCGGGCCATAAGCCATACCTAACTGATAGTACGGTTCAGCCAATTCATACGGTTCCTGCATGCCGCGCTGATAAGAAGAAAGTTGTGCCAGAATATATTGCTTTCTGCGTTCATGGAATACAGGATCCTGCGGCGCTTCTATTCCGGTTTTTGCACAGAATTCCTCAATCATCTCATACTGTGCTCTGGCTTCAATCTGTCCCCACGCACCAATGATACAAGTATATTCCTTAATAGGGTCTGAAATCTCATGAAGCTTTGCAGTAATCTCTGCAATATTACCACCCTGTGCATATGATTCTTCCAACTCAGCCAATGCAATCCTGAACTCTGCAAAGTCACGAATCTGCACCAAATGGGGCAGCATCATTTGCAACAAATCATTCAAGGTGATGGGAAGCGGCAATTCATATGCTTCAATTTCTTCTGCAATCATTTGCTCCAAAACCGGAATATAATAATTGCACAAATCAGCAATCTGATGCGCCTGATATGCATCGCTCTTTAAAATATAATCTTCGCTACTCCAAAAATATGTATCCCAACTGTATCCTGAACGGGCTTCCTGAATAATACTGAGCATTTGCATAAAATCCTCTGCATATTCCGGTCCCACTGCAGCAAGTGAAATCTCTTCATACAGTTCCATTGAATCCTTATCCGGATCAATCAGCATCTGCGCCGCGCAATACAAAGAAAAAACATTCAATATATGATAAGAATCCATCTCGCTCCAATAAGCCGGCTTCATAATATCATCATAATTACGTGCCGTCTGGTATACAGAGCGAATGATTTCCATGTTGAAGTTCATCTGCGCCAACTGGTCAATCTCCATCTCACAGGTGTTCCACGCCCAGGTACCCATGCGACATCCTAAATCCCTGACCTCTTCTCTGAACGTCACATAATCTTCCTCGTTTGCATGATAACCGCTTTCATAGAGGGTGATGTCCGTTCCCAAGGCATCGATAAACACATTTTTATCATAAATATCCACCCAACAACTGATACCAAAATCAATATCCGGATTAATTGCGTGGAATTTGTCCTTCAACATCTTTGCGAAAAAGGCAATGTCTTCTGCATTATGCAAATTACCCGGGTCATAATAGTGCCCGATTACCCTGTCACAACAATCAGCCAACTCCGCATAAATGGAGTAATATTTCTCAAAGGTTTCCACTACCTCAGGATTTTGATGGGCAAACCCTTCTGCTGTACAATCATAGGTTACTGTATTATCCACCCATGCACAATCCGAAAACTCTGAGCCCCATACCCAAAGAGTAAACTTCATATCCAAAGAATGGGCAGCCTCTGCCAACATACGCAATTTCTCATGGGCAATTTCATAATCCCCCACGCCCGCCCAGGTAGAACACATCTCTGTTACCTGAATACCGGTAAATCCACAGTATTTCAGCATCTTTACATAGTCATATAACTGTTCTTCCGAGAAATCAATAATATTATTTTTTAAAGAAATATCGGAATCAAGATAAGCACCTCTGGTATAATTTACATTCCAAAGGCAAACGATGGCTTCTCTCTCTTCAATCCAAGCTTCCTTTGTTACCACATTAGCGGGAACATGAATCACCGAAGTCTTACTACTGATACTCGCCTCGTCTTCGCCGGCTTTTATCCAGCCCAAATAAGTATCTGCAAATAAATACACCGCATCACAAAGGGAATTCAAATCCTTTGCTTTGATATTCACCTGTCCGTCTTCAATGCTGATATTCTTCTGTGCAGAAATGGTCTCGTCCAGAGAAATGCACATCAAGGGACCTGTTACTCCTTCGGCAGATGCCACCTTCAAAATATCATTAGAGGTCTGCTGAATATAAAACTGTAGTTCTTCACATGCCGGAACTGCTTCTTCGCTATTGAATACAATGGTATATTCATCAATCGACGCATCTCCTATGTAGATTTCCTCTTTTATTCTCTTTCCGAAATCCACATACTTTTCTCCGTCTTCTAATAAAATCGCACCATCTTCAGCTACATAATTTCTCAAGAAATAAGTACAAGCTCTTTTGATACCGTCATCTGAGGGCGAAATCAAGTAAACTGCCTCATCCTTGTTGAGAACAACAAAAGTATTTGCCCCCCACTCCTCAAAATTATATCCCATTTCCTGAGCTACCGCTTCTTTACTGACCAAACAAATGGTGTTTTTCCCTTTTGCCTCCGTCTTTTCAGGCACAACTGCAAATTCCGCATTGACTTCATCTATTATGAAAGCAATGTTTTCTGCACTCGTTGTATCTCCCGATTCATAAATTTTACAATTTTGTATCTTAAAAGACTCATCCTGCACAACTACCTGCTGTTCCTGTGGCAAATCCTCCTGCTTGCCGCAAGATGCCAATACAAACATCAATCCAGTCATGCAAATAATCCATTTACAATGTTTTCTAATCATCTTCTTACTCCACAGTATTTATCTGGCACCTGCATAATTCATCTGTGCATTAAATCCGACCGCATCCACTACCTTCCCCAATACCTTGTCATATACCAAAATGTTGATTCCATCTGTCACTCTTTGATACTGTTGAAAGTCTACCGTAATATTTCTGTTCCCGCCTTCACTGCCTACAGCCAGATTACATTCTCCCAAATCATCGTAATAAAGAAAATCCGAATCTAAATTCTTATATGTCACTTCTTTATCTTCAATCACCCAGAGTCCACCGGATTCATAAAACTCTTCCGTTATTCCAAAATAATCCAAGTACTCACTGATAGGTGAATATTCATCCAAATAGTTGCCTGTAGTCGTGATAACATAGATATACTCTTCCATACTGTTTAATACATCAAAATAATCCCACAGCAATCCCGTACTTTGTAGTAAATATATATTCCACTCGTGATTTCTGACTTTCAAATCCTCTTCCCACACAGCATATTTTTCATCTTCGTAGTGATTTTCCAAATCATAGTTACACCACAAAAACTCACCCATGTAAGCAGATACTTTTTCAGCTCCAAAATAATTGGTATGCATAGCATCAATAAAATCTCTTGCCGGGTCTAACGCCAACTCATCTCTCAGATTAATTAAATTGACAAACGGAATATTATTCTCTTCTGCAATATTTTGGGTATATTTCAACTTCATATTATCTTGCTCGCCGGCAACAAAAGGTGCTACGAAAAAGCAGAGTTGCGTATCACTTTCCTGCGCAAGCGCAATAATCTTCCGTATCCAGTTTTCTCCGCTCTCGCTGATAGGTAATGTCTCTTCACCCCAATATGGTACGATTTCACCAATATGACTTGTCTGATACTCTGCATGATATCCTAAATATATCGGTTTCTCCTCTTGAAAATCATCCTTTTGTAACTCAGCATATCTGGTATGTATGATTGGCCATTTTAGCAAAATGTCTCCTGCCTTTTCTCCTGCCATCTCCTTCACTGCATAATAAGAATTCAATGAAAGTTTATACGGCAAAGTATTGCGATACAGATTTCCGTCAATTCCATAACCGTCAAACAAGACACCGTAAGCATCCACACAAACAACCTTCGGTTTCTGTGTTTTTAAAGCTTCTTTGAAACAATAGTAGGTACTTGCCAAGTCCTGTCCCGAAATTGCCAAACTAAAGGAGCTGATACCGTAATTATCCCATAAATACGAATTATTAATGGAACAATAGCAGTGACTGCTACCCAAAAAAAGTACATCCACAACATTTTCATCCAATTCATAAAAAGATTCCATGGAAGAATAAAAATCACCTGCTGTGTCTTTCCAAGATAATACTCTATATACGTAATTAAACAATATTACAAAAATAAGACAAAAAACAATAATCTTTGCCGCTTGTTTCACTTTCATACCTTCACCCTCAGTGCTCAACTAAAATTGGAAATAAATAAACTGTGATGATTCAAATTTAATACCGTAAATACCGTATACCAATGTGGCAAAAATCAACGCGAATATCACTGCCCAACGAAACCAAATACACTGTTCACTCAGGAAGTCCGCAACGGTTTGCTTCTTAAAATAGCGAATCAATTCGCTTAAAAATAAAACTGTTACAGAAACCATTAATACGTTAAACTCAAACCTATCCAATCCCAATGTGTATATTACCCCATTAAACAAGGACCAGGGATCCCATTGAGTAAACAATCTTGTACAATACTCGAACGCTTCCTTTACTGATGAAGCACGGAAGAAAATCCACGCAAAATCAACTAAAATAAAAGTAATCAATATTTCCATAAACTTAAAACTAAAGCTTTCCGTTTTGGCATTCAGCACTTTGCAGATTTTCTTTTTAATAGGGCTGAACAAATCTCCCAATACCTGATAAATACCGTGTAACAACCCCCATATTACGTAAGTCCAATTCGCTCCGTGCCATAAACCGCTGACTCCCATGGTTATCATTACGTTTAAATATTTTCTTGGCTTTGAACAGCGATTTCCGCCCAGCGGAATATATACATAATCTCTAAACCAAGTACTTAACGAAATATGCCATCTCTTCCAAAAATCGCTGATAGAAGATGCCAGATAAGGGGTTTCAAAGTTTTCCATCAATTCAAAACCCATAACTTTAGCCGAACCGATTGCAATGGTAGAATACCCCATGAAATCGCAATAAATCTGTAATGCAAATCCAATGGCACCTGTAATCAATGCTACGGAACCATACATATAAAACTGGTCAAAAACTGTATTAACTAAAATTGCCACTCTGTCAGCAATAACCATCTTGATAAACAAGCCCCATACCATAAGGATTAAGCCACTTGTCACCTTATCATAATTCCAAAGCTTTTTATTTTCTATTTCTCTAACCTGATTTAACAAACCTTTAGAACGTTCAATAGGCCCTGCTACCAATTGTGGAAAGAACGATACAAACAGGGCATACTTCAAAATGTTCTTTTCCGGTGTAATCTCCCCTCTGTAAACATCGATAATATAGCCCAATGCCTGAAAGGTATAAAAAGAAATACCTACCGGCAGCAAGAAATCAAACGGCTTATCTAATAACTGTACACCAAACTTATTCAGTACACTGTTACAAGTATCTATAAAGAAATCCATGTACTTGAAACAGGCCAATATACCAAGATTAACAATAAAGCATCCTGCCACGCAACATTTCTTTGCCCTTGTATTTTCTTGAAACTTATACAATAACCTACCTGCCAACCATGTGGTACCGATAGAAACAATCAGCAGAACAGCATATTTTACATTCCAACACATGTAAAAACACATACTGGCAATTAAAAGCCAAATATAGCGTGCTTTTTTCGGAATAATAAAATAAATCATGGTCACTATGGGAAAGAAGATCAAAAAATTAAAAGAATTAAAAATCATGGTTTTACCCTCTCAAAGTAACAAAATGCTTTCGTACGTAATATTAGTATGTACACAAACAAGGGCTGCATAACAGCCCTTGTCCAAATAATTAATTATCTACGCTATAGTTCGGTGCTTCCTTAGTAATGTGAATGTCATGAGGATGACTTTCCTTTAAGGATGCTGCAGAAATTTTAACAAATCTGCCGGTTTCCTTTAAGGTCTCAATATCCTTGGCACCACAGTAGCCCATACCGGAACGCAAACCGCCGAGAAGCTGGAATACGGTATCTTCCACAAGACCCTTGTATGCCACTCGTCCTTCTACACCTTCCGGAACAAGCTTCTTTGCATTTTCTTGGAAATAACGGTCTTTACTGCCGTTTTCCATTGCTGAAATAGAACCCATTCCACGGTATACTTTGTATTTTCTACCCTGGAATAACTCAAACTGTCCCGGGCTTTCATCGCAACCTGCAAACATACTACCCATCATACATACATTACCGCCGGCTGCAATAGCCTTGGTAATGTCTCCGGAGTACTTAATACCACCGTCCGCAATAATGGGCACTCCATATTCCTTAGCTACGGAATAAGCATCCATAATTGCCGAAATCTGAGGTACTCCAATACCTGCAACCACACGAGTGGTACAAATAGAACCGGGACCGATACCAACCTTAACTGCATCTGCGCCTGCTTCAATCAAATCTCTGGTAGCCTGTCCGGTAGCCACATTACCTGCGATAACCTGCAAATCAGGATAATTTTCTTTAATCATACGTACACAACGAAGTACGTTTTCGGAATGGCCGTGTGCACTGTCTAATACAATAACATCTACTTTTGCCTTTACCAAGGCTTCTACACGTTCCAAAACATTTGCCGAAATACCTACTGCCGCACCACAGAGGAGTCTACCCTGTGAATCCTTTGCTGCCAACGGATACTTAATTGCCTTTTCAATATCTTTAATGGTAATCAAGCCTTTTAAGTTATAATCCTTATCTACGATAGGCAACTTTTCTTTTCTTGCTTGTCCCAAAATCTTCTTTGCTTCATCAAGAGTAATACCTTCCTGTGCGGTAACAAGACCTTCGGATGTCATAGACTCTTTGATTTTCTTTGTGAAATCTGTTTCGAATTTCAAATCACGGTTGGTAAGAATACCAACTAATTTGCGTCCTTCTGTAATAGGGACACCTGAGATGCGGAACTTTGCCATAAGAGCATCTGCATCTGCTAATGTATGTTCAGGACTTAAGGAAAATGGATCAGTAATAACTCCGTTCTCTGAACGTTTTACCTTGTCAACTTCTTCTGCTTGCGCTTCAATAGACATGTTTTTGTGGATAATTCCGATACCACCCTGACGCGCCATGGCAATTGCCATACGATGCTCCGTAACAGTATCCATACCCGCACTCATCATTGGAATGTTCAGCTTGATTTTTTTAGTCAACCATGTTGTTAAGTCTACCTGATTCGGTACTACCTGTGAATATGCCGGTACTAATAACACGTCATCAAAGGTAATTCCTTCACCAATAATCTGTCCCATTTTCTTTCCTCCTATGAAATTGAATAATATGTGATAAAAAATGATATTGTTGATGAGTTTAACAAACTTACCGTCGGATGTCAACAGCAATTTTCACTATTTTTTTAGTCCTTAAACACTTTTCTTGGAGCAACATTTCTAAGTACTCCTATCATATCTTCCGAAGGGCTTAAAATTATCTTTTTTCCTCCTTCATAATAGATCGCATAGTCTTTCTCTTCTGCACCGCTATAATCCAGGGTCTGCACAGTACGGTTTCGGTATGCATCCAAATGATATGAGTCTACCGGAGCCAGAATTTCCATCTTATCCACCTTATACACACCCATACGTTTTCTTTTAGACTGTGCCATAACCTTATCTACAGTAATTTCTTTATCTAAGTATAAATACTCATACTCCACATCTGCATTTAAAGTCACAAAATATGCTGCAACACCTGCTATAAAAGCAATTACCAAAAAGAAAATGAAGCCCATGAGGCCCAACAATCCGGTTGCAATAGTTACCGCTACCAAAACCACTTTTAAAATTTTTAAAAACAAAGAGTTCTTTGCTTTTACAAGACATTCTACATATACATCATTCATTTTTCTTACCAGTCCTCTTTCATAATATTCTATAAAAGATGATATAACAGATACGCAAAACTTTCAAGCATTAGCACAGGAAAATAACACAATTAATCTTTTTTTAATAGACTTATTAGGAATGATTCATTGACAGTTCTTTGCAAACGCCGTATGATAAGTAACAGAATGTATTAAAGGAGTAATTATTATGCCTGTAATGGACGAATTCCGCGAAGAACGCGAAGCTTTAAAAAACGGTACTTTTAAACAAAAAATGCAATACTTTTGGGATTATTATAAATGGCATGTCATTATTGGTGCTTTTGTACTTGTCTTATTAGTTATCTTTATAAAGGACATAGTGAACAACAAGGATTTTGCTTTTCACGGTTTCTTTATTAATACTCGTGCAAATCATGGAGTGAGTGAACTTTTTCTCGACGAATTTGTTCAACTGGCCGAACTTGACACTGAAAAATATGAAGTATTCATTGACAGCGACGAATCAATTATCAAAAATTCCTATGACGAAATTACTTCTGCCGCACACCAGCAATTAACTATTTCCATTATGGCAGAGGAAGTCGACTTTGTAGCCATGGACGAAGACACTTTCGGACAATATGCATCTACTTCCACCTATTTCGACATGAGAGAGATTTTATCCGACGAACAAATCGCAAAATATGAACCCTATTTTTACTATATAGATATGGCTGATGTTCGCAAGATTGATGAATCACGTCAAGAAGCATCCTTTGATGTATACCAGGGAAAAGAATACGATCACACCACTCCGGAAGGCCAGGAGAATCCTGTTCCTGTAGCGCTTTACATTCACAGTTCCGAAAAACTGCTTGCCGCATATGATTTTAACGGCGAACCTGTGGTATTGGGTATTCCCATAAACACACAGCATTTAGATACTTCACTCAAGTTTATCGATTACATCTTGGAGTAAAACAAAGAGGGTGTCCCAAAACTATGACTGATTAAGGTTGTAGGGAGGGCTACCCTCTCTTTATGTCCCTGAAAAAGAGTATTTTTGTCCAAAATAGCACTGGATACTTACCCTTCCAGTGCCATTTTCGTGATGTTATGGGCGGTTGCCAGCAGTCCCCATTCTATTTTTACCTTATCAGTTCCAGTCCTTTTTCAGAGCAAAAGTTCTCATTTGCTTTTCTTCTAAATATTCATAGTTCTTCTCGCCGTCATAGCCGGCGTCTGCAATGAGGAATCAGTGTCTTGGTATCCGTTGGATTTGGATGCATAGTAAAGCCTACAATGTATCTGTCGTAGAGTGGTTCCAGCTCCGGGGAATCCACAACTGTATTTACGACCCGCACCAGATGATTTTCAGGAATGAAATCTTCAAAAGACAATGGTAATTGTAACTAATCCATGGTGTAATCTTTAAATGTTGGCATACCCTATTATATCACATAATGAGGTAGAAATGGAGAGCGGCGTAGTAACCGTTCTCTATTTTTTGCTGAAAGAAAGAGGGTAGCCCCTCAAGTCATTTCATGACTTTGGGGACACCCTCTTGTAAATTTTAGAAATCAAAATCTGCAAGGAAGAACAATGCATCATCTAAGATAACCACTACAATGATAAAATAAATCAAGAAGATTACACTTAGTGCGGTACCGATAATGCCACAGATGAAACCGGCTTTCGCCATTCCGTTGGCAACACCGGAGGCATCCTTCTTTGCTTTAATATATAATACGATTGCAACGATGCCAGAAGCGATTCCTACGATTCCGTAACACCAACAAAATACAATAGAGCATATACCGCAAACCATGCTTGCTATAGAGACTCCGTTTTGGGGAACGTCTGCCGCAACGGAGGACTGACTGTTGGTATTGGAAGCTACAGAATTGGTGGATGGTTCAATGTTGTTTTGTGTTTGGTCTAATTCAGACATATTTTTTCTCCTTTGTTGATTTTTACATTTGATAACTGGGAATGAATAGCTTGGCAATGTAGTAATAACCAAAATTGCACAATAAACTGCAAATGCTTTTATGGAAATGTACTTGTTCTTGTTTTTGAGTGTTTTTGTTAATAAATTCTATTACTGTGTAGTTGCTAAATCGGACTGACCCACACTATAATAAATGGATTCCAGCACATAACCAATAGGGCTGTATTTACTTCTTTTCAGTTTCATGACAAAGGGCATGTTATAAGAACCATAATCCTTGCCATATACATAAAGCCTATCGTCGTGTTCCTCAACTTTTTGGATTACTAATTTAGGTGAGGCATCTGCTTTGTAACGGTATGTACCACCTTCATAGATACCTGTTTCCTCTTCCAGCGGATATTCCGATATGATACTTTCGCCCCACGGATTCGGCATAATTTCTTCCTCAGTGAATAAATTCACTTTGCCATCTCTATACTTAACACCTCGATAGATATAATTATTCTCTAACATTTCAGCAAACCTGACATCCACATCCTCTCTGCTTATCGCTGTTTGAGTAAAGAGATGCATAATACTTGAAAGTTCCTCCAACTCAGCCTCATTGGTCTTACCAAACAACCAACCATATCGGTATCCGCTTGCTGCAAAGTTCAATTTGCTTAAGATTGTCATATCTGAAACCTTTAGCTCAAAATCCTCTGACATTTGCCAATGACTGATGCATGCATCATCCATTGCCTGCTTCATCTGCAACAAAACTCTGTACTGATACTCCGTTCCCATAAATTCCGTCGGGGTCGTATCTTCAAATGTCAGCCTTGTAACCGTAAATCCGAAAGGGCTCTCATCATTCTTCACCAGAGATAACGCAAATCTGTTCGTCTCATAATAGGTTGGTGTCGTACTGTTCGTACCATAACCATACTTTTCTCCGAAAGCAATGCTTCCCTTCACAGCATACTCACCATTCCGCACGTCTATTTCATCTAATATTACCCTGTCTCCATTAGAAAATTGTGACCCTAAAACATAATATAAATCGCCTTCTACATATCCTGCGTGGTAGTAGTCTTCTGGAATTATCAAATCCAAACCAAATACATCCTTGACATACTTAGTCACATCCGCCATGTTATAAGCCCTATCAACGCCCTCCACTTTAGGAGGCAAGTATTTATCATAACTATTTTCAACCTTCCAACTATTATCATTAGTTAGTTTTGTCAAAAACCATAATGCATCTAACTCCCCTATAAACTCATAAAGACCGTTGATATCTTCGTCGGGCCAATGATTCCCCAAATTTACATAACGAACCAGTACTTCTATCGCTTCTATTTCCGCATCTGTAATTTCTACCCCATAGGGAAGTTTTATTTCAGAATTCACTTCATTACTATCACGTTGGCTACCATAATACTTAACAGAATCTAAAATATATCCCCTTTCATTATCTTCCGTCTTGTAGAAATACATTTCAAAAGGCATATTTCCATAAGTATGCATTCTGCCGGATACAATAAAATAATCCTCCTGCTCTTCTATACCATCAAAGCTTTTTAGCAGCTCGCCGCTTTTACTGTCTATAACGGTATAGACTCCATCCGCATATTGCATTTCCTGGGTTATCTCACAGGGATAATATGTATCGGAAACAAAAGCTCTGCTTTCCCATCGTTTCCACTGATGATAATCCAAGTCTACTATTCCTTCCTGATATTTATATCCGCTGTAGTAATTGGTCGTATCCTGAGTATATGTTGAAAACTCATTATCAATCTGTTCGCGCGTAAAGCTTTCTCCTGCACACTCATCTAAATACTCTCCCAATACTTCCACCGAAACCTCATGCTCGGACGGATTGGTACGATTCCCGCTGTAGATTCCGGCCGCAATAGTCATTTTCTCAATAGATGTAAATTCAGATATATCAAATACAACATCTTCTGTGGTTACCGAAAAATCATAAAACTCTTCTACTGAAGCGAGAATGGTTGTGTAATATTTGTATTGCTCCTCATTTGCCCACTCTTTCTCCACCACTTCTATTTGCACTTCGTGAATGTCGGATTCTTCCTGTTGTTCCCCGTTTTTCTGCTCCTCCTGTTCGGCCTCATCTTGCCCGAAATTCCACTCGATTTTCTTATCATTTTCCTTCTTACTCCGCTTAACATTTTCCTCTTGTTCATCCAGATTGGTCAACACAACAGCACCCACAGTACCCACTGCCAAAAGTCCTACAACCGAAGCCGCAATCTTTGCCTTCAAAGAAATGGCCGCTGCCTTTCCTGCCGTCACACCGGCTTTTGCCACTCCCGCATTAGTCTTTGCTGCTGATAGTACTTCCTGCTCTGCTTTTACGATACTGCCACCTATTCCTGAAGTCATTCCCACCTGCGCTCTTACAGCAGACAATACATTTCGGGTAATTTTTTCCGGTACCTGAGCCGTTTTCACATCCTCTGCAAACAACAATATAAATATCGGTGCCACATTGTAAAGTTTGGTGCCCTGCTTCTTCTCTAAATCAATGACACCTTCCTTAATGCGCATCTTTGCTCTGAACAAATGTGTCTTAACCGTATTCTCCGGGATTTCCAAATCCGCTGCTATCTCAGACTGCTTCTTGTTGTTATAATAAAAATCATAAATGCAGATTCTCTGTATCTCCGTCAGCTGCGTTTCCAGAATCTCTCTGACCAAACGCTGCTTCTCCTGACTCTGCACAATTTCTTCCGGAATAATGTCATCACTATCCTCAAGCATGTCAAAGGTATTATCTTCTTCCTTCAATAACAGGTATTTTTTATTTTTCTTTACATAAGCCATACATTCGTTCTTGGCTATCTTTTTTGACCATGCCGGAAAACTTTCTTCCTTCTCCAACTTACTTAAGTGCTTGCTGATACTTAAGTAAGTTTCTTGCAGAATATCTTCACATATTGTTTCCAATCCTGCATTTCCTCTCATAACATAAGTCACATATGCATATAACTCACGCTTTGTCAGCTCATAAATCACCTCAAAGGCTTCCGATTGTCCGGCCTGATAGTTTTTAATTGCCTGTAGTAAATCTTTTGTTAACTCCATTTCACTTCTCCTTTATGCCGCATTCTTCGATTTTTCACCACAACAAAAGAAGCCGGCAATTGCACCTAATATTACCCATACATAATTTCTGAACCACCAATAGACCACGAATGAAATACCCGAAATGATTGCAACTGTCCAAATCGAAATTCTCAAAATACGTATTTTTCTGTTACGCTTCTCCCACTCTTTGGTTAATTCATCTAAAATCACATTGCTGTAATCTGCAATCTTCTTAATATACGCATCCTTCGTTTCCTTATATTTCAACAACTCTTTTATATAAGCACCATAGGATTCTTTCATGGTTCCTACGTAATCATTAATCATAAAATATCGTTCTTCTATTTTACAGTCTTCAAACAACTCAATAATTTGTTTTTGCTCTTCTTCTGAATAGATTTCCGGTAAATTCAAGCCTTCAATGTAGCTATATATCTCTGATGCTCTGATAATCGCATTATCTCCTTCATTTTCCACAAAAACCATATCATTTGCAATAATTATCAAAGGCTTAATTCTTATCTTATCTATTCCCTTGTTCTTCAAATACTTTTCCGTCGCAAGACAATGTCTGCTGTTTTGGGCAACCGGTGATTCCTTTGCCTCTCTGGCACCGGATTTGATGATACTCCACTGTCCATCCTTAGTTACTTTAATTGTTTGTCCAGCTCCTCCCCAATTCTTCACCTCACATACGAAAATACCTTTGGCTGTAACTATATATGCATCTGTTTCTGAGGTTTGAGAGAGCTCATCTGCACTGGGCAACAATACATTCTGTCTTACAAAATATTTATCACTGAGTATCGACATCTGCTTCTCAACATACTCTTCTCCGCTTTCTCCTTTTTTGTATCCAGCCAAATCACCTTCTAATCTGTTAAAAAATCCGAAAAAAGTCTCTTCTATCATTCTCCTCATTTCTTCATGAAATATATCCTCGTCCAACTTATCCAAACTTATTCCGGCATTAATAAAGGCGTTATTCAAATAATAATCCCTAAACCAACATATCCCATTCGCCCGATTCGGGCTATAGACAAATTCGCTCATTTTACGTTCATCCGTGAGTGGAAACATCACATCACCATGGTTCCCATTTATCAAAGTAGCTCTCACTTCTCCCAGTACTCTCCAAAATTGCTTACTCTGGTTCTCTAACTCTTTGATAATCATTGACTTAGCCACTTTTTTCTTTTTTAACTGAATATTTCTTCCCATACGCAGTGTGGCAATATCATTTTTCGTGTATGGATATTCCTCCATAATAGCGGGCATATTCTGTATTCCCTTTTTTGTAATCTGTTTCATCTTCCTATTAAATAATTTATCATAAATACTCATATTTTTCATCCCCTTTCTTTCATCAAAATCGTATCCAAAACAGGAAACTTAGAATCCCAAACAAAACTCCGGAAACAAGCATTCCGCTTTTTGCATTTCTATACCACCAACCCCAAAAACCACTCTTATATTTTTCCTTCTTTTCTTCAAAGGGGTTAAATCCTTTCCTCATTATCCATGCCTCCGATATACAAATCGTAGCCATCACATATGCTATCCAGAAGAGAATTCCCGCTTCCTTTTTTAAAATCCAATTCAAAATAATCATTCCCACAATCAAAACCATAATTAATTTACTGCAATCTGTTAAATTTGCATCCGACTCATCATCCAAATTAAATAAGTCTTTTACCACATTATCCAGTGCCTTATCCGCCCTATCCAGTGCATCTTCCGCTTTATCAATTCCATTTTCCAATCCCATATCACTTATCTCTCCTTATTCTGCTTTTTCTCATTTTGCTTTTTCTTAATATTTTTCTTCTCTTTTAACAAATTGATTTTAGACTTCTCTGTAATGATGATTTCCTGAATTCCTGTAATATCAATTACTTGTCCCTCAATCTCCATTTCCTGGCCTTCTTTCACAAAAATGTGATCTTTGCATGCCTGATAATCTGTTGAGATTACCAGACATGCTCCTCCTCTCTTCTTTACCACAAATGCACAACATTTTTCATACATCAGAGGATTCTTAACCACAATCGTCTTGAACTTTTTTTTCACCCGGTTCACCTCCCATCTACACTATAGAGAACCTGTGGTTACAAAAAGTTTCAAATTTAATAAAAAATTTTATCTGAAACCGAAATAATCATTCAGGCAGGCCGGAACACTGTTTCTATCCCAACTCATTCCTCCCATAGCTGCATAGGTATCATCTGAAACCAAGAAGAAGAAATAACCGCTATACTTATCATCTCCCTGCACATCTATAATGTACCAGTTGCCATCTATGCAAACTGTATTCCACTGATGACTGGGATTGAGGGCATTTTCGTCAGCATGTACATAATAGCATCCTATACCCATTCCATCACAAAGCGCTTTCATAGCTCTGGCATAACCGGAACACTGTGCTTCCCCATAAACTAGAGCTCCCCATGCAGTATTTGCTCCGTTCTCACTCCAAGTGGGAGCATATTCACATACATTACACAAATAGTCATGCGCCACTTGAACCTTCTCGTATTCACTCATTGATGCAAAATCGTAGCTATTCAAAAACTTCTGAACGGCCTCTGCCACTTGATTTCTCTCTGTTTCATTCAATTTAGGACCATAAACGGTTCCTTTACCATAATCTCCCGGAGGATAATTTCCGTTTTCTGTAACGACATTCTTCGGCACTACAACTTCGGTATTTGCATTTTCTGTCACAGGTACAGGTGTATCTCCAAGATACTTATGACTCACAAACGCTTCCTGTCCATTCCATGTAATGCGGTACCAGCCTGTACTGGCTTGTCCGGTTACCTGTACTTCCTGATTCACTGATAAGCCCCCAATTTTCTCGTAATCGGTGGCCGGGCCCTTACGTACGTTAACCGCGATTTGAGCATACATTACTTTATCCATATCTTCTACGGTATAAGCCGATAACAATGGCACCTCATGACAAAAATATGCAATCGGCATAACTTTACCCGTATTTAAATCACAGATGAATTCATCTGTATAATATTCACCGTTAACCAAAGTTGTGCATAAAAACAGCAAATGGTCTTCCGTAAAATTTAGTCCCGCATACTCTATCACTTCAATATCGGCAACTGAAATTGCTGCATATTCTTCTATTGCAACCTTTACTTTTTCTTCTAATTCATACTTGTCTAAAATAGGATATTCCACCTCCAAATCCATGTAATATACTCGATTCGAACCATATCCATCCATACAATACAATATACCTTTATACAGATTGAGACTTGAAACATTTGTTTCTACAAGCTTTCTGATTTCACTACCGTCTAAGTTCATGCAATACAGTGCAGAAACACCATCCTCGGATGCGGCATAATAAATTTTATCCTTGTACACAATCGGCATATCTGCATCCACAACTGCCAGTATTTGAACGGAACCGCCTTCGCAAGAGATACTGCACAATTGAATCTCTTCCGTTTCTAAAACAAAATAAACCATATCCTTATAAACAGAAAACACTTTTACACCTTCCGGTACGAGAATACTTTCCTGCAGAGTATCCAAATTCATCTTCCTCAGACTATTACATTCCAGATCCACAAAATAGACATCCCTATTTACGACCTGTACCAGATTCAGCATTCCTTCTCGCAGAAGTCTTTCTTCTCCGGTAACCATATCTACCTCAAACAACCCCGTACTTTCTCCAGCACGTCCACCATAAATTTTCCCATTTGATACATTCATCTCCATGAGCTGACCATTGCCTAATCGTACAGACTCACCGGATGTCTTATTTGTCCTGTAAACACAATTATTGTACAGATAATACAGATAGTAATATTCTTCATTCTCATACATCAGGCCGGCATTGTATATATTACCTGTAGTATTACCATATACATTTGTATCCTCTTCGTAAGGAGTGGGACTAGGCTCTGTCATCGGTTCCGGTGTTGGCTCCGGTGTCGGTGCCGCTTCTGACTCATATACCGGACTGTTTTCAGCATTCCCCATTATGTCAGTTACTTCTGTCAAATTCACTTCTTGTTCCATCTCTGTGTTACCAATATTCTGCCAATTCTCTTCTACAGAATTTGTACTCTTACACCCTGCAAATAGAAACACTCCCAAAATCAACCAACATCTCATCCATTTTTTGTTCTTCATATAAATTCCTCCATTCTGTTTTTTAGCTTACACATCATAGAGGATGATTCTTTTTAAAAAGTTTCAATAATAAATAATTTTTTCATATTTTTTTGCAAACAAATACGGTTGCAATCTTCCGATTGCAACCGCTTATTTTAATGTGCCACTTGTAAGTTACTAGTGCCTTGTATAATAAATCCAATATCAGAAACACTCTGCCCTGCTCCAATAGCTGAATTATAATCTACCGGGGTTATCTTCAACACATTTCCATTCACAGTATAAGTACCGCTCCAGCCTTGATTAAGTGCAATATTCTCATTAAAAACAATCTGTGCTTCCCAATTCTCCAGTTTCCTATCGGAAGAATTTTTCACAGTCACATTATAGTTATAACAATAATAACCCTCACTCTCCCAACTATCTTTCAGTTCCAACGTTACTTCTACAGTCCCGCTTACCACGACATCCGTGCCACCGGGCTGCGGTTCATCTGAAGGTTCCGTCGGTACATCCGGTACTGTGGGTTGGTCACCGGGTATATTACCTGTAAATCCGCTTTCACCGGTCAATACCGTGAATAACCACTTTCCGGTATCTGACAAATCATCCCAGGTGAAACCTGATGTTTTATTACAACTACTCTTAATCAGAGCGGAAGTCTCATTCTTATTGCAAAGACTCCATGCCACATAACTGATGCCGTATCGGTCCATTTCCTCTACCCAGGCATCCGCCTGTCCATAGTCAATTCCGCCATTTCCGCTGGCATCACAAATACTATACTCTGACACAAAGATCGGCAAACCGGCATTATACGCATTTACCATCTTCTTACGCAAATCATCTTTATGAGTAGCTGCGTAATAGTGCAACGCATACATAATATTATCGTAAGAAGTAATGGGGTCAGCTGCCGCCTGGTCCACATACTGACTCCAGTTCGGCGTACCTACTATAATAATATTATCCGCACCATTTTCCCGGATTACTTTTATTACTTCTTCTGCATAAGATTTGACATCTTTCCAACTTGTACCGCCGTTTGGCTCATTACAAATTTCAAAAATCACATTAGGATAATCCTTATACAATTTGGACATTTCATCAAAGAATGCCTTGGACTCTTCCTTATAGGTATGGGGATTATTATCTGAAAGGATATGCCAGTCTATGATTACATATAAATCATTTGCAGTGGCATACTCCACGCCTTCCTTTACCAGTTTCTTGAGTGTTTCCTTATCGCCACCGGTACAATACCCGCCATACTCTGCCGTATACATGGCCAAACGGAACACATCCGCTTGCCAGGTTTCTTTCAATTCCTTCACACTTGCTTCATTTACAAATTGCGGAAACCATGCCAGACCGTGAGTACTGATACCGCGAAGCTGCACTTGATTGCCGTTTTCATCACAAAGCTTTGCACCTTCCACATGCAATTTGCCGATTCCGGTGTTTTCTGGAGCCGGTGTTTCCTGTGGCGCAGGCGTACTGTCGGGTTCTTCCGGAACAGGTGTGATTTCCGGTTCCTTGGTGTTTTCCGGTTCTGCAGTCGCTTCCGGTGCCGCTGTTGCCGGCGCCTCTGTCACTTCCGGCACCTTGGTTGCTTTCGGTTCTTCAGCGGTCTCGCCTTGCCCATTCTCTATGTTCGTTGAATTTTGAGCAGGTATTTCACGATTTTGTTTTCCTATCAACCAGCCCAATACTGCTGCCAGCAGACAAAGCACAACCACACTCAAAATAACAAAGATTACTTTTGTCCTCGTTTTCATATACATACCCCTTTTCGAACCTTACAACACTATATAGCAATTTCGCCTTCAAATACAGTAGTTGCCGGTCCTGTCATATACACTACATTTTCCTCTCTGTCCCAAAAAATCTGAATTTTTCCGCCAAGCACCTCTACTTCTACCTGAGTATCAGTCAAACCGTTCAATACTGCCGCCACTACAGTAGCACAGCATCCTGTTCCGCAAGCCAGGGTCTCACCTGTGCCTCTTTCCCAAACACGCATTTTCACATGATTACGGTCTACTACTTCTACAAACTCTGTATTGGTTCTATTAGGAAAAGCTGCATGATTTTCAAAGAAAGGTCCAATCTCCTCCAAATCCATTTCCTTGGTTTGGTCCACAAAAACCACAGCATGAGGATTTCCCATGGATACACAAGTTACTCTGTACTCTTCTCCCTGTACCATAATAGGAGCATCCACTACCCGCTCTCCTTCAAATTTTGCCGGTATCTGTGCAGGCACCAGTATGGGACTACCCATATTTACCTTCACAGTTTCCACCTGACCGCTTTCTCCTACCTGCAAATCCAGATATTTAATCTGACCGGCACTCACTACCGTTATCTTGGTCTTGTCAGTCAAACCCTTATCGTATACAAATTTTCCCACGCAACGAATACCGTTACCGCACATCTCCGACCGTGTGCCGTCTGCATTATACATTTCCATTTCAAAATCAGCTTCTGACGCTGCATTAATAAAAATAACACCGTCTCCACCGATTCCAAAATGTCTGTCACTCAAAAAGCGTACTGCTTCCGGCTTCTTTTGAGCAGGTATAATCTCCTGCATTCCGTTTACGTATACATAATCATTTCCGCAACCTTGCATCTTTGTAAATTTCATACTTTTCTCTCCCTCGTATTTATTAAAAACGGTCATAAAACACCTCTTTGCCTCATACAGTATATAAAAATAAATACGAAGCGAGGTCCCTTATGAGTTCAAAAACAAAAATTGTAGTACTTCACATGAAAGAAATAATTTATACCGGCATTTTTCTTGTACTGGGCATTCTATTGATCATTTTCCTTATCATATTGTTTGTTCCCGATAAAAATGAGGAGACATCTTCTCCCACTCCCGAAAATCCGGAAATATCCGAGTCAGATCTTTCCGTCGACAGCACCTCCCTTTACATACCGGGAATATACAATACGGAAATTCTCTTAAACGACCAGGCCATAAATGTAGAAGTCATTGTAGACCAAAGCGGCATTTCATCTATAAATCTTGTAAATATCAGTACTGCAGTAACTACAATGTATCCTCTGTTAGAGCCGGCATTTAACTCCTTGAGCACACAAATCATTGAAACACAATCCTTAGATAACATTCGTTATCCGCAGGAAAGTAAATACACAACTCTGGTCTTATTGGAAGCCATTCGTAAATCTTTAGATAAAGCACAACCCTAGCAGTGTAGTCTACCACTACACTGCTAAGGTCATATATTATTTATTGACTTTATGGCAAATCGCTTTTAAATCATCTACAGTAAATTCATATGCTTTATTACAGAAATGGCACTTTACCTCAATGGTCTCGCCTTCCTCTATCATTTCCTGAATTTCTGTTTTACCTATGCTTATTAGTGCTTTTTCTACTCTATTCTTACTGCAATTACAGAAAAACTGCGTTTCGCTAGTTTCCGCGAATTCAATATCAAAACCTTCCAAAACAGTTTCCAAAATACCTTCCGGCGTTTTTCCATCTTCCAACATGCTGGTGACAGAAGCCACCTTAGACAAGTTTTCTTCTAAACGTGCAATTACCTCATCCTCTGTAAACGGCATTAACTGGATAATGAATCCCCCTGCCTGCTTCACTGTATTATTGCGTTCCATCAGGACACCTAATCCTACAGAAGAAGGCACCTGCTCTGATGTAGCAAAATAATACGTTAAATCTTCTGCTATCTCTCCTGTCTGCAACTGAATCTGCCCTACATAGGGTTCCTTCAATCCCAAATCTTTAATTACACTTAAATATCCAG
Organism: Acetatifactor sp.; assembly: GCA_045590095.1. Classification (GTDB taxonomy): domain Bacteria; phylum Bacillota; class Clostridia; order Lachnospirales; family Lachnospiraceae; genus Acetatifactor. The sequence continues at coordinate 35,651 of JAZNQI010000066.1, forward strand.
CTCCCATAGCACCTGACACGTCCAGTTTTCCTATGGCATTTGCCGGCAAAATCACATCAGGTACCAAAGGATATCCTTTCACATTCCCTTTGGCATCTGCTGTAACAGTAAGCCCTCTTCCCGGTCCGTCTCCGCGTACCTGTAATGTCAACAAATCCTTATCACTCTTTA
>JAZNQI010000067.1:0-46852 GCA_045590095.1 Acetatifactor sp.
ATACGGATCCCATGATACAGAGGTAACACAGTATTGCGGAAAGGATTATGTTGTTTGGTCTGCACCGGTGGATGACTTGACCAATTGGACCTGTCACGGTGTTGCTTATGAAACACATTATGATTCCATACTGTATGCACCCGATGTAGTAAAAAAGGGAGATACCTACTACATGTATGCTGCGGAGAGAAAGGGTAGTTTGGTGGTGGTTGCCAGTTCCAAAACACCATGGGGTCCCTTTGAAAACCCGGTAGAAACGAAGCTGGGATTTGACCCCGGCGTGTTGGTGGATGATGACGGAAAAGTATATGCTTATTGGGGCGGCTGTGCGGCACCCTGTTATATTGTGGAAATGGAAGATGATATGGCGACCATGAAAGAGGAAACTTTGGTTTCTAATCCCTTAGGACATTCTACATGTCCCTGGAATCCGGTGGATGACGGACATATTTCCTTAATCGACGGATTTTTCGAGGCTTCCAGTCCGCGCAAGGTAATGGGAAAATATGTATTTGTATATTCTAAGCGTTATGAGAAGCCCATACCGGAGCTTGGAGTGTATACAGAGAATAATGGATTTCTTTCCTATCGTTTCAGTGATTCACCGTTCGGACCATTCCATGACGGCGGCGATATCAGCTTTAACGGCGGTGAAATTCTGAAGGATGCAGAGGGTTGCGGTACCATGACCTATCAGTGGGGAAATAACCATGGTTCTATCATGGAGATAAATGGCCAGTGGTATGTATTTTATCATCGTCAGACCGGTGTGAATGAGTTTTCCAGACAGGCTATGCTGGAACCCATCGATGTTGCTATGGGAAAGGACGGATTGCTCTACATCGGAAAAGTGAAATATTTAAACGGAGAGCCGGTGGCATCCGAGCCCGTTGAAATGACTTCTCAGGGTGCTCATATCAATGGTCTTGATGCTTATAAATGGATTTCGGCAGGGTATGCATGTCATATTTATGGCAGCAGTACCAGAGCATATATTCGTCCCGGGTATGAAAAGCGAGAGGATATATCCACGCCGGTTGTGAACATGTCTTCAGGCACAACCGTGGGATTCCGTTATTTGCAGTTTGGAAATAATACTCCTAAACAGGTACAAATAGTTCTGGGTGAACATAAGAATATAAAGGTAAATGTAAGAATTGATTCTTATCGCGGACGCATCGTGGCTTGTGCTGACTACCCGGCGAATGAGACAGAAAAGGTAGTAGATCTTTGCGCAGCAGTAATCGGAAAGCATGCGGTTTATTTTGAGTTTATTTCAGAAGAGACGGGAGCGGTTGCAGAGTTTGATCGGTTTTGTTTCCTGTAGAAGGAAAATTTGCAAATCAGAAGTAATATAAAAAAATAAGATTGTTTAAAAAACCACTTTCACAGAAATGTTTGGAAGTGGTTTTTTGATTGGAAAAATTCCCTGTATTTTCATAATGAAAGCTATATCTGGATAAGCTATATTGAAAAATAGGCGTATTTGTAGGAACGTAACGATTTTATGTTGAGAGAAGGAAAGTTAGATGAGACGGATTTTAAAATTAATGACGGACTGGAGTTTTGCAGGTGGGGAGGAAAAAATTGAAGGTTTAGAGCTCCCCCATACCTGGAATAATCGGGACGGACAGGATGGCGGCAACGATTATCGCAGAGGTTTGGGAGTATATAAGCGGAAAGTGAAAAAGCCGGAGCTTGGGCAGGACGAAAGAGTGTACCTGCAATTCCATGGAGTAAATGCGACGGCGAAAGTTTTTTGGAACGAGAGACCCGTGTGTACCCATGACGGAGGATATTCTGCCTTTCGTGTAGATGTAACGGAGTATTTGCAGGAAGAAAACACTCTGATGGTGGAAGTGGACAATTCTGTAAATGACCGGGTTTATCCCCAAAAGGCGGACTTTACTTTCTATGGCGGTATTTACAGGGACGTGGAATTGCTGATTGTAAATAAGACGCATTTTGATTTGGATTATTTCGGTGGTCCGGGTATGAAGTATACCTCCGCAGTAAACGGAACTGATGGAAGTGTGCAGGTGAGTACTTATGTGAATAAGGAAGCGCAGACGGCAGATACTATGGTAAGGGTGCGTTTGCTGGATGACAGGGGAACTGTGTTGGCATCGTCGGAAACACAGGGCGGCGCGCACGAAATTTGCTTCACCCTGCAGGTGTCCAATGTTCATTTGTGGGATGGCCTTGAAGACCCCTATCTGTATACTTTGCAGGCACAGCTTGTGCAGGCGGGCAAGGTGGTGGACGAAATCGCCTGCAATTGCGGGATTCGAACTTTCGAATTCAGTCCGAAGGATGGTTTTTACTTAAACGGCAGACATTATCCCTTACACGGAGTATCCCGCCATCAGGACCGTAAGGAACTTGGTAACGCTATCTCTTATGAAAATATGGAACAGGATATGGAGTTGATACGGGAGGTGGGAGCCAATACCATTCGCTTGGCCCATTATCAGCATAGTCAGTTTTTTTATGATTTGTGTGACAAATACGGCATGATTGTGTGGGCGGAAATTCCGTATATTTCCGAGCATATGCCAAACGGACGGGAGAATACATTCTCCCAGATGAAGGAGTTGATTGTGCAGAACTTTAATCATCCCAGTATCGTGACGTGGGGGATTTCCAACGAAATTACTATTTCCGGGAAAAAGCATAAGAAGGATATGTTGGACAACCACAGAGAGCTTCAAAGGCTTTGCAGGGAAATGGATCCCACCCGTCCCACTACACTGGCGTGTTTTGCCATGTGTCCCCATTGGAATAAGGTGGCACACATTACGGATTTGGTGGGATGGAATTTGTATCTGGGATGGTACGTGCCGGGGCTTTTCTTAAATGATTTGTGGATATGGTTTTGGCATCTTTTGTATCCGGCCCGCCCTCTTTGTTATTCGGAGTACGGAGCAGAAGGGATGCCCAATCTGCACAGCAGGCGCCCGAAGCGTGGGGACAATTCTGAGGAATATCAGAACAAGTATCACGAATTTATGCTTCGGTGTTTCAAGCGTCACCCCTATCTTTGGGCGACTTATGTATGGAATATGTTTGATTTTGCGGCGGATGCCAGAAATCAGGGCGGAGAACCGGGCATGAATCACAAGGGACTGGTGACTTTTGACCGAAGCCTGAAAAAAGACAGTTTTTATCTTTACAAGGCCCATTGGAGTAAGGAGCCCTTTGTGTATTTGGCGGGCAAGCGTTTTCAGTACCGAACCGGAAAAACCATGACGATTACGGTGTATTCCAATGAAAAGGAAGTGGCGCTCTACAACAACGGAAAGCTTATAGAGACTAAGACCGGCGAGCATGTGTTTAAGTTTCGCCTGAAACCGGAGGCAGAAAACAAGCTGGAAGTACGTGCTGGCGAACAAAGAGACAGTGCTGTGATTTATCAAACCAAGCAGGCGAAAGCTGAATATAAATTGAAAAAGGGCGACAGTTCTAACTGGATGTAAAAGAATGGCTTCGTCATTCTCCGGAACTGTCAATTCTGAGAATAAGAAGGAGATTAGTGGGATGGAAGTGACCAAAACGGAAAAGAAACTTCAGAGAAAAGCGTACAAAAAGGCACGCAGAAGAATGATTAAGCCTTGGAGATTCCTTACCTGGTTTAGTGGTGTTCTGGCAGTGGTTTTGGTAGTAGCGGTAATCATTGTAGGAATGTTTGATAATACGGTTGCCTTGTTTGTGGGAGACACCTTTTGGGAACTGAAGAACGAAGATGAAAATGCAGTTTATTATACAAATGATTTTGCGACCCAGGAAGAACGGGTAGCTCGCGGATATGAACTGGTGAAGCAGGTGGAAGGAGAAGGCGCAGCCCTTTTGATGAATGACAGCAAGGCACTTCCGTTAAATAAGGGTGCCAAAGTCAGCTTGTTTTCGACATCTTCCGTAGCCTTGGTTTATGGAGGTACGGGTTCTGCTAACGTAGATTCTTCTAAGGCAGATGATTTGAAGACTGCTTTGGAAAAAGCGGGACTCCACGTGAATCAGACCCTTTGGGACTTTTATTTGACCGGTGAAGGAAGTGAATTTGTGCGCGACGGCGGTGGTTTTACCAGTGGCGCCAAGGTGGGCGAGGCTCCCTGGAGTGCTTATACTTCAGCTGTTTTGGATTCCGTTACATCCTACGGCGATGCGGCGATTGTCACTCTTTCCCGTGTGGGAGGTGAAGGAGTGGACCTTACCTTTATAGGGGAAAACTATCTGGCATTGGATGCGAACGAAAAAGAAATGCTGACGAATCTCTCCCGACTAAAGGCGGAGGGAAAAATCAAGAAGATTATTGTGCTCATTAATTCTTCCAATCCTCTTCAGGTGGATTTTTTAAAAAATAATGATTATAACGTGGATGCCTGCCTTTGGATCGGCGGCGTGGGCGTGACCGGTATCAATGCCGTGGCTGAGATTTTGGCAGGAGAAATCAATCCTTCCGGAAGTCTGGTGGATACTTATTGCTATGATAATTATTCCGCACCGGCAATGAAAAATTTTGTGCCTGTCACCTATGCAGGTTATGAGGAAGGTGCTATTCCGGAGCATGCAAGCACTTACATGATTTATCAGGAAGGTATTTATGTGGGTTATAAATATTATGAGACCCGTTATGAAGATTTTGTAATGGGTACCGGTAATGCCGGTAATTACGTATACGGCGACGATGTGGCTTTTCCTTTTGGGTACGGTCTGAGCTATACGGATTTCGAATACAGTAACATGAAGATGAACTATGATGCCGCGACCACAACTTATACCTTTGAAGTAACGGTAACCAATACGGGAGATGTGCCGGGTAAGGAGGTGGTGCAGCTTTATGTGTCCAGTCCGTATACGCAGTATGATATTGACAACAAGGTGGAAAAAGCGGCCGTTTCTTTGGTGGGCTTTGAAAAGACGGATATTTTAATGCCCGGTGCATCGGAAACACTCATTATTGTGGTGGATGGAGATGATGTGGCAAGTTACGATGCATATGGCGCAGGCACGTATATTTTGGATGCCGGAGATTATTATTTCACGGCGGCAACAGATGCACATGATGCGGTAAATAATGTTTTGGCGGCAAAGGGGTATACCCCGGAAAACACCGCAGGCCGTATGGATGCAGAGGGTAAGGCGGATTTAGTAGCAGTTTGGAACAATCCTGCTCTGGATACCACTACCTATGCGGTAAGTGACAACGGTACAGTCATTCAAAATCAATTATCCGGTTCGGATATAAATTTAAATGACAGTGTACAGGAAAAAATCACTTACCTGACCCGCAGCAACTGGGAAGGCACCATGCCCAATGATGAAACTTTGAAACTGACTTTGACAGAATATTTGAAGGAAGCTTTGCAGGATGTACAGTATGATGAGGATGATTATCCTGAAGTGGAGATGCCCACTTTGGGTGCTGACAATGGACTGAAGCTGGTGGATATGATTGGTCTGGACTATGATGACCCTAAGTGGGACCTGCTTTTGGACCAGTTGACCTTTGATGAAATGGTGACCTTTATCGGTGATGCCTTTCACTGGACCATGCCGGTGGAGTCTGTGCAGGCTCCCGGCACCCGTGACGAAAACGGCCCTCAGGGCTTGACAGTGACTTTGTTTGGTTCGGGACTTGGAGTGGAGACTACGGCCCTTACTTCGGAGGATGTTCTGGCGGCCACTTTTAACAAAAAATTGGTATATGAGATGGGCAGAATCGTGGGGAACGATTGTCTGGCGGCTAAGGTGGCGTTTTTATACGGTCCCGGAGCCAATACTCACAGAACTCCCTACGGCGGGCGTAATTTCGAGTATTATTCTGAGGACGGGTATCTGTCATCAGCCATGGGTGCTGCGGAAGTAAGGGGTATCGAAGATAAGGGCGTGCATGTGGTGATAAAACATTTTGCCCTAAACGACTGTGAGCAGAACCGTATCGGTCTCGGCGTCTGGTTGCCCGAGCAGGCGGCGCGTGAAATCTATTTGAAGGCTTTTCAGGGGGCTTTGCAGGATTCCCAAACCGGCGGAAATGGCGTAATGATGGCGTACACCCGTTGGGGGACGCAGTGGTCCGGTGCCAATAAAGGATTGGTGACCGGTATCCTTAAGGAAGAGTGGGGCTGTAATGGTTTGCAGATTACCGATAATGTACTGACCACCTATGTCAATGGTGTGGATGGAGTTATGGCGGGAACGACGGCCTTTGATGCCATGCTGACTTTTTATATTACGGGTCAATTACCCAAATATGAAGATGACCCGGTTGTGGTAGCGGCCATGCGGGAAGCAAGTCACCAAAATTTGTATGCCATTGCTCACTCCTGCGGGATGAACGGAGTGGGACCGGAAACAATCGTTGTGGCAAAGACACCGAGGCTTTTGGTATTGGTACGAGTGCTGGCCATTGTTTTCGGTGCGGGATTTGCGGCGTCTTTAATTATGTGGATTCGTAATATGCGCAAGTTTAAAGCCACGGAAGATTATGCCAAATACAAGGAGTTCAAAGAAGCTTGTAAAGAAAAATAAAAGAAGGCGTGCTTATGAGTGAAGAAAGAAAAGCGACTACCGTGAATCGGGCGAAACTGTACCAGCTGGTGTTGTTTCCCTTAAACAACGGTGCGACAAATGTATATTTTGTATTGATTTTGTCCTATATTGCCACGTTTGGGTCCAATGTGCTGGCGCTGGGGGCTGTGTTTGCGTCGGTAATGGTAACCGGTATGCGTGTGTTCGACGCCATCACGGACCCAATCATCGGAGCGTTGTTGGATCGAACAAGCGGAAAATTCGGTAAATTCAGGCCCTTCATGGTCATCGGCAATGTGATTATGGCGCTGGCTACCATTGTGCTTTATATGGTGACACCTGCGATTCCGGCAAACATGCAATGGCTGAGATACGTGGCTTTTGTAGGGCTGTATGCGGTGTGGGTCATTGGGTATACTTTTCAGACCTCCATCACCCGCTCCGGTCAGACAGTTCTAACCAATGACCCCAACCAGCGACCATTGTTTACCATCTTTAATACGGTGGGTTCGCTGGCGGGTATGGGTGCTATGCAGTTTTTGGCGCCTATTATTCGGGCAAACGTGGCTGACTACGGTTCACCCCGGTTTTATGCAGTGTTAACGCCCATCGGTATCGGAGTGTCGGTGGTGCTGACCATTTTGGCCATTATCGGTATTTGGGAAAAGGACCGTCCCGAATATTACGGTTTGGGCGGTGATAAGCAGGAAAAAGTCAAGTTTTCCGAATATATGGAAATCATTAAAAATAATAGTCCCATGAGGAGGCTGATGATTGCGGGAGCAGGCTGCAAACTGGCACTTGCCATCGCCACCAATACCACCATTCTTTGTATGCTGTACGGCTGTATGATGAATAATTATGACGGGTTATATTTGCCCATGATGATTTTGGGGTATGTATTTTCCGTGCCCTTTTTTTTACTGACGGTGCGCATGTCTCAGAAAAAGGGACAGAAGGCGTCGCTGGTGCGTTTCGTGAGTCTGGCGCTTGCCTGTTATGTGGGTGTATTGGTGCTTCTGTTGTTTTGGAAGCAAGGCAATCCGGCCAGAAATTTGTCCCTGATAACCGACGGCAGACTCACCATTAATTTGTACACGATTTTGTTTATTGTGTTTTTCGGTGTGGGATATGGTGCATACTATTCTACAGCGGATATGCCCATTCCCATGGTTGCGGACTGCTCGGACTATGAAACCTACCGCTCCGGAAAGTACATTCCGGGGATTATGGGGACATTGTTTAGTCTGGTGGATAAGCTGGTATCCTCCCTGTCTGCAACGGTAGTAGGTGTGGCGGTTTCGCTGATTGGGCTGGAAAATCTGCCCACGGCGGAGACACCTTACAGCAGAGGCATGAGCACAGTGGTGCTGTGGCTGTTTTGCATTGTACCTATGGTGGCGTGGATTGCCACGCTGATTGCTATGAAGGGGTATATTCTGACCGGGGAGAAGATGAAGGAAATCCAGGCAGTGAATGCCAGACGTAAAGAGGCCATGGCAGCAGGCATGAGCCTGGAGGAAGCCATGGATACGTGGAAGAGTTTGGCGGAAGTGACGGAAATGTGGGAGCGTTTGGAGGACCCGGCAGAGATGCGGGAGGATTTGGAGCGATAAGACGGTTTGTACGGAGTAGATTGAAAAAAGGAGAGTCTGCTCCGTATTTTGCATTCATTTTTGGAGTATTTTTAAGGTTTTTAGCTGATGCAATGTATTTTTTACGGAGAAAAATAGCGGTTTGATAGAACTCTCCGTAGATTTCTTGCGGTGACGAGAAAAAAATACGGAGAGAATGCGAGAGGACGGCGCATTCTCCGTAGCAATGTCAAAAAAGACAGGAATTCTTCAGCAGAAAAGTACCAGGATGGCATTGTTTACAAGGGATTGTGAGTTCGATGCTGTGCGTGATATAATACATGTAAAACGGATGGATGGAGAGCGCGCAGACTGTCAGGAAATCGCCGGAACTGCCGAGGGAAACAAAAAGGAGTTGTCAGGAAGTCGCCGGAACCGCTGCGAAGAGAGAACGCTTGTAGGAAGCGATTTTGAAATAGGAGTGGAGGAGAAAACATGTATCACATTTCCCTATATTTTGATGAGAAGACTACGATGTATATGCAGGAGTTGATAGGAAAAGTGGCTCATGCCACGGGAAACAAATATATGTTGGAGGCAAATGTGCCGCCCCATATTACTTTGTGTGCGTTGAACTGCGCGGAGGAGGAGACTTTGGTGGCGCGGCTGGAATGTGCGTTTGGTGAGGTGAAGAGTGGCGGAGTGAAATTTGCAGGAGAGAAGGGCGCTGATTTGCTACTCGGTGGAGTGCGGACCGGTACACTTCAGTGGGTGTCTGTAGGGTCTTTTTTGCCGGGAGTGATTTTTTTGCAACCGGTATTGAATGAATATTTGCAAGATATGATAGAACAGGTACATAGATGCGTGCTCATGTCTATGGAGCAGGTATCGAATCTTTCAGGAGTGAAAATCTCTCCTTGTTACAAGCCGTTTTCCTGGTTGCCTCACAGTACCATTGCTAAGAAGTTGACGCCCGGAGAATTGCAACTGGCCTTTGAAATACTGCAAAAAGAATTTGTCGTTTTCGAGGGGCAGGTAGCGCGTGTAGGACTTGCGAAAATGAATCCACACAGGGAGATTGCGAGTTGGGAGCTACTATGATGTCCTCCCATAGGGAGATTGCGAGTTGGGAGCTACCATGATGTCCTCCCATAGGAAGATTGTGAGTTGGGAAGTGTACGAATACCCCCGGTCTTGAAATTGCGAAGGGTGAGAACGACAAATATATTGTGCAGATAGGTATTTTTCGTTTGACATCCGACTCAACATGGACCGATCTGGAAAACGGTGCTACTTATGAATATACTAAAAGTTCTGAAACACCCAATATATGGGGGGAGTAAAATAGTAAAGGGTGGAGGTTATTCCTCCACCCTTTTCATGCGCTCCTCGGTAAATTCACATTCACATTCTGTCATATCGTTGTATAGGGTAAATTCGTATATGCGACTGTAACCCCTATCATCTTCGATACAGATGGTAAGGGGATCGGCGTTGGGTTCTTCATAAACCCAATATGCATTAATCTGCTTGGTTATTACCCAGGAATCTTCGCTCAATTCATATACTTCAATAATGGGATAGTTGTCAAAATAAATCTCCATGCGCAAGGTGCCGGATTCATTTTCCCAGGTACCGGCGATTTTGGCCATGGCGGCGTCACGTCTTGCCCGGCTTTCCTCAGCAGCCTTGGCTTGGGCATCCTTTTCTTCCTGTGTATAGTAGGCGTCTTCATCGCCGTTTCGCATGTAGCCTAAATCGTCTGCCCATGTATATTGCAAAATAGCACATTTGTCTGAATCCAAATAGCGGATTGACCAATACTCCCGGTTGTAGTCCAGAATGATTTTCAGATTGTTGATGTCCCGGGGATTATCGGTATAAATGGTCAAAACATCACCTTTTACATCAAAATCCGGTAAGTCCTTCCAGCAATCGGAATCCGCATCATAATAAGTAACGTCCTCCGCATCGGACAAGGCATCTTCAGAAAAATATACCTTTATGCGGTCTTCATACACTTTTGTTTTCAAAACAGAAAAGGAAAGAACCTCTTCTTCCTCATAGCGATAGGTTGCCAGAGGTTTTTCCTTATCGTTGTTTTCGTTATTCTCATTACTGCAACCGGTACAAAGGGTGAGCATCAAAATCCATAAAGAAAACCATTTAAACATATCCATCCTCCTCAAAAAACGCTCTTACCTGATTAGTAGGGAACGGTGTTTTCTTCGTTACATAAATTTATCAAATTGTAAAAAATAGAATGCCCATACAAATTTTTTGAGAAAATGTATTGACACGCACGCTGTTTATAGTGTATATATAACACATAAACAGTTGAAACACTGTTGAGTTCCTTTTTGTTTTACACAGAAAGAAAAGAGGTTTTTATGAAAATTTTGCAAAATTCAGACATCCCTATTTATCAGCAGATTGCAGACCAGATTCAGGAAGAAATTTTGACCGGTATCAGAAAGCAGGGCGAATTCCTTCCCTCCATTCGCGGCCTGGCCAAAGATTTGCGTATTAGTGTAATCACTACTATGAAAGCTTACGAGGAATTGGAGAAGCAGGGGCTGGTAACTGCCATGCAGGGAAAAGGGTATTATGTGAATGCCCAGGATAGTGAAATGCTCAGAGAGCAGCATATGCGGAAGATGGAGGAGCATCTGATCAATGCCATATCTGCCGCAAAAATTGCAGGGGTCTCTTCCGCAGAGATGAAGGCGGTACTGGAGATGTTGCTGAGTGAGAATTAGAAAAGCAGAGAATCCGAAGATTAACAAAAATCTAGAGCGGCACGGAAGTGCTACAGGAAAGAGGAGTATATGCAAACAGAAGCAAGTATATCAATGACAAATATTAGAAAGCAATTTAGGAATTTCGAATTGTGTATTCCAAGTCTGGAGATTCCTAAAGGCTTTGCTACTGCACTTGTGGGTGAGAACGGTGCGGGAAAAAGCACCCTTTTGAATATTTTGGCGGGAATTCGTTTGGATTACGAAGGCAATGTGGAATTTTGGGGTGGTGAAAAAGATGAAAAAATCATTCGCGAGGCGGTAGGCTACACCACTCCCGGTGCATATTTCATGCCTCATTGGACCGGAAAGGCAATTGCAGAGGTGAGTAGCCTTTTATTTGACAACTTTCATGCAGAGCGTTTCGAAGAAATCTGCAAGGAATTAGGCGTGGAAAAGCTAAACAAGAAGGTTTCCCAAATGTCAGACGGCATGCGAATGAAGACTACTTTGGCAACGGTTTTTGCCAGGGATACCAAGGTGCTTTTGCTGGATGAGCCTGCCTCTCCGTTAGATCCGCTTATGCGCGATAAGCTTTGCAATATGATTCGGGAGTATTTGGAGGAAGGTGCCGGCGAAAAAAGCGTGTTCTTCTCCACTCACAATATTTCGGATATGGAGAATGTAACCGATTATTGCATCATTATGGAGCAGGGCAGGGTAGCAGAGCAGGGTTTTGTAGAGGATTTAAAGGAAAAATATGTGATGGTAAAGGGTGAAGTCGCAGATGCGGAAAGCGCCCGGAAATATCTGATTGGCTTCCAAAAGAACAGTTACGGCTTTGAGGGCTTATGCAAAACTGATGATTTGGATTGTCTGTCAGGACTTGATATTGCGGCAGAGCAACCTACACTTGCTCAAATCAGTGTGTGCATTATGAAACAGCACTCTAAGCTGGGTTAAGAGGTGGCAGGATGAGAAATGCTATAAAAAGTTATCATGTATTCTTATCTTCAAAGCTGTTTCAGGTTTTGCTGTATGTGTTGTACTTGCCGGTCATGATGTTTGGTGTAGGAGTGCTACTGAGAATTGTACAGCAATTAGGCATGGCAGTCTGCGTTGGTTATCAGTTGTCAGCCAACTTACTGTTCATAGGAGAGGTCGTTTGGGGATTATTGATCTTTGGAGGAGTGGCAGCAAGGGATACCAATAAGCTGGAGTATTTAAAGACTTCCGCGAAGGGGATGTCTATCTTAAAAACCGCCTTGGCGGCGGATGTAGTGCGTCGCTTTTTGTGGGTAACATTGATACAATGGGTACCTTTGTTTATAATCCATGAGAAGGCGGATGAAAATGTATGGATGGCAAATGCGATGGTTCTTTTGTTTGCGGAGATGGGTTGTTTGCTTGTAAGAAAGGGTTGTTCTATGGCGGTGTTTTTTGCAGTAATGGTTGGGGGCACCACGTTTTTATCACCGTTGCTGGGATTTTCTACTTGGATAGTTCATCTTTTATGGCCCATTGTGCTTTGTTATTTGCTGACAGTGGTTGTAATGATTATCAATATAAAAATGGTAATGAAGAAAGCGAGGGATAGCTTTTATGATGACCGAAATGAAAAAATGTCTGAAGCTGTGTAAATACGCACACCAGTTTAAAATAACGATTGCGGCGGGGTTTTTCTTTTTTGTGCTGGGATGGATTTTCTTATTTACTGCTGGCGGAATTAACGTCTGTTTGGCGGTGACATATTTGATGCTGGGGCCCTTTATTGTGATACAACTTATGTATAGTATGTTATATGGCGGGATAGTAGCATCGTCACCTTTACACAAATCCATGGATGGTTCTTTTCCCAATATGCTGGGAATCGTTTCAAGTCTGTTTGCCTATGGGATGACATATGTGGGTCTGTTGGTGAATCCTGATTTGCAGACTGGTTCCTTGAGAGAAAGCGGAAATGTAGTTATTGCAGCGGGAATTGCGATTGCGGTGGTAAAAGTTTTTGACGGAATGGCTTATAAATTTTTCGTGATTAGCACAATCCTGTTCTTTTTTACATTTAGCACCGCAATGGTTGTGTGCACCATTTTGATAGAAAGGACAGAAACCATTGACTTGCTTACCGGTAGTATTGTCGGATTGATTATTGTGGCAATAGGTGATGCCGTCAGTTGTCTGTTAAGATCAGTGTTGTATAAATGTCCGCTGTCACCTTTTGCCGGAGGAAACAGCTTGCGTAAAGCGATGAAATAAGGTATAAAGGAGAAAAGGAGAGAATGTCATGAAAAAAAGTAATAGATTTGGATGGTTGGCTTTATGTTTGTTGGCTGTGCTGGTGGCGTTTGTGTTGCAAATAGGAGTGTCATTGATTGTGATGCTGCCTTATGTGATACCGACGTTCATAGAGATGTACTCAGAAGGAATTGTGGATCCTGTAATCGTTGAAGAGAGGATTTGGGAGGCTACTTCTGAATGTATGGGACTGACTTTGGTGTTTGCGCATTTGGCAATGCTTATTTGCTTTGCGTTGTGGTATTATTTCGGATGCGGCAGACCTAAATTAAAGGATGCCAAAGGAGTTTTTACACCCGGAAGTGTGGTGGTTACCATTTTGGTAGCCGGAGGAATGTGTTTCTTTGTTAATTTTGCATTGCCGGTGGCAACATTAATTATCCCGGAAAGCATTATGGAAAACTACGAGGCGTTGATGGAACAGGCCGGTTTTGGTATAGATATGTTAGCAATTATTGCATCCGTGTTAATTGCACCGTTCGGAGAAGAGTTTATTTGCCGCGGTGTTGTGTTCCATTATGCCAAGAGAATGGTATCCGATTTGGAGAACCGCAGAAAGGCCTTTTGGATTGCAAATACTGTACAGGCATTGATGTTTGGTATCCTGCACGGAAATATTATTCAGGGTTCGTATGCGTTTGTAATGGGCCTGGCGCTGGGTTATTTGAGACATCGTTACAATAGTCTGTTACCTGCGATTTTTGCACATATGCTGATTAATGGGGTTTCTTCCTTCGCGTGGGAGCCGCTTGCAAGTCTTTTACCCGAAAGTTATGTAGTATACTTCATTGGCGCAATCATATTTTTGGGAGTTACTTTTGCAGGTCTTTGTATCGGCGGGCCGGCAGAGAAGAAGACCGCCCAAGTACAGTAAGAGATGCGGGCGAGGTCTTCCATTGCGAGAGGAAGTATTTGTTGCGGGCGAGGTGCTTGGTAGCGAGAGGAAGTATTTGTTGCGGGCGAGGTGCTTGGTAGCGAGAGGAAGTATTTGTTGCGGGCGAGGTGGCCCGGTAGTGTGAGGAAGTATTTGTTGCAGGCGAGGTGCTTGGTAGCGAGAGGAAGTATTTGTTGCAGGCGAGGTGGCCCGGTAGTGTGAGACAGTAATAGATGCAGGCGAGGTGCCATGGGATATAGACAAAAATTGTAGCAGACGGGATATGACGCTTGTGTCATGTGCGGCGCTACGGAGAATAGAAGTAAGTTTGAAAAAATATCCGTAATTTGCATTCATTTTTTTGATGTTGAGGAAGAAAAAATGGTCAAATTACGGATTTTTTGTTTATTATCGTAAGTATCTCCGTAAAGAGAGGGTATCGAAGCGATCAAGCGAGTCAAAATTGCAGGTTTTTTACGGAGAAAAGCGGAAATTGATGAGGAAGCTCTGTACTGGTCTTGAAAAAGACGGATAAAATGCGAGATTGGTGCAGGAGGCAGGAAAAAAGTAGTGGGAAAGTCGAAAAATTGGTGCAGACGGCAGGAAAGTAGTAGTGGGAAAGTCGAAGATTGGTGCAGGCGGCAGGAAAGTAGTAGTGGGAAAGTCGAAGATTAGTGCAGGCGGCAGGAAAGTAGTAGTGGGAAAGTCGAAAAAGGACGCTCCTTGACGGGAACAGTGTAAGTAATTTCGCAAATAGCAAAAACTGATAAAGCCATGACAAAATTTAAGAAGTTTTTATGCACGGCAAAAGGTATAATACAATAAATATCTGTCCAAGGCGGCAGGTGTGTAAAATTTTGCAATAAAGGAAGCGTTAGATATGAGGCGATATAGGAAAATTCTGATATCGCTTATGCTGGTCGGACTTTTGTGCGGATGCGGTGCCGGGACAGGAAACGATGGCACAGTCGGAACGGGAAACGATGGCACAGTCGGAACAGGAAACGATGGCACAGTCGGAACGGGAAACGGTGATGCCGGCGGAACGGGAAGCGGTACGGAAACCCAAGGGGGTAGCAGTGCTGATGCAACGAATCCTGGTACGGGAATGAACAGCGGCGATGAAGCGAATCAAGAAGCAGGCGCTACAGGTCAAGGTGGCGCGACAGGCAGTAAGGAGGAAGAAAAAATGGTAAATCCGGAAACTTATTTCGAGAGAATGATGTATGCAACCGCATACAAAAGTTACATGCAGACAAACCCTATTATGACACAGCGTTTCGGTGCGGATCCGTACGCAATGGTATATGGGGACAGAGTTTATTTTTACATGACAGCAGATGCATTTGAGTACGATGCGTCAGGAGAACTCATTGAAAATACTTACAGCAAAATCCGCAGCATTAACGTGGTGTCAACTGATGATATGGTGAATTTCACAGACCACGGTTCTATTCAGGTGGCTGGAAAAGACGGTGCGGCAAAGTGGGCAAACAATTCTTGGGCACCGGCAGCAGCGTGGAAGAATATTGACGGTAAGGATAAATTCTTCTTATACTTTGCAAATTCTGGCGGCGGTATTGGTGTACTTACAGCAGACAGTCCTACCGGACCGTTCACGGATCCTTTGGGAGAGGCGCTGATTTCCAGAAGCACCCCTAACTGTGCAGATGTATTGTGGCTCTTCGATCCGGCTGTTTTGGTGGATGATGACGGCAGAGCATACATTTACTTCGGCGGCGGTGTTCCCGAAGGCAAGGTGGCAGACCCCGGCACAGCCAGAGTGGCAGAGTTGGGCGAAGATATGATCAGTATCAAGGGTGAAGCAAAGAGAATTGATGTACCTTATCTCTTTGAAGATTCCGGTATTCATAAATTTGGTAATAAATACTACTATACATATTGTACCAACTGGCAGGTGGATCAGGCAGGTACTGCCAAGTACGGTTTTGTAAATGCAGAAATTGTCAGCCTGGTAAGTGACAATCCTATGGGACCTTTCGAATTCAAAGAGAGAATTTTGGAAAATCCCGGCAAACATTTTGGTTTGTATGGTAACAACCATCACTGCGTATTCTCTTTCCAAGGTAACTGGTATATGACCTATCATGCAAGATTCCTGGAGAAGAATATGGGTATTGAAAAGGGATACCGCGCAACTCATATCGATGCATTTGAAATGGGTGAAGACGGTACCATCGGTATTATTCCTCAGACAAGAGTAGGCAGAGAGCAGTTAAAGAATGTAGATCCCTATGCAGTGACTCCGGCAGCGACCATGGCAATGATGGCCGGTCTGGACACCGCTCCTCTGAATGACAAGAAGGACGGACAGATGGTATTAACTGCTATTGATAAAGGTGATTATTTGAAGGTGCAGGGCGTGGATTTCGGCGAAAAAGCACCTGTTAAATGGAATGCATATATTAAAAAATCCGCAGATTGCAGTGAAGACTGTGCAATCCGTTTGAATGTAAAGAAGTTTGACGGAGAAGTCATGGGTTACCTGACCATGACAGAAGCAGGCGAAACCGATGCGGACGGTTTTACAAAATATACTGCAACATTAACCACAGAAGTGACCGGTGTGCAGGATTTATATTTGGTATTCAGCGGAAGCGGTTATGAAGTAAAGAGCTGGTATTTTGAATAAGTGAAATGCGGGTACCGTTACGGTGGCCGAATCAGAACGCATAAGCCGGCGCGGAGGCGTCGCGAAAGGAGAAGATAATGAAACCTATGGGATATTGCCCACCTTTGGGATGGAATTCTTGGAATACTTTTACTTGGGATATTAATGAGACTTTGATTAAAGAAGTAGCGGACCTCTTCGTAACAGAAGGCTACAAAGATGCAGGTTACGAGTACATTGTAATTGACGACTGTTGGAGCTTAAAACAGAGAGATGAGAAGGGCAATTTGGTGCCAGATCCGGAGAAATTCCCCAACGGAATGAAAGCCATTGCAGACTATATTCACTCAAAAGGCTTGAAATTCGGTATGTATTCCTGCGTGGGAACCAATACCTGTGCAGGCTATCCGGGAAGTTTCGAGCATGAATGGCAGGATGCAAAGCAGTTGGCAGAGTGGGGCGTGGACTTTTTGAAGTATGACTTTTGTTTCAAGCCTCGTAATGTGGACGGCGAGCTCCTTTACAGACGTATGGGTCTTGCTCTGAAAAACTGCGGCAGAGACATTCTGTTCTCAGCATGTAACTGGGGTTCCGATGATGTGCATGGATGGATTCGTTCTACCGGCGCACATATGTATCGTTCTACCGGCGACATTCGCGACAGATGGGACTCCATTAAGGACATTACCTTGTCCCAGCTGGATAAGGCTGCTTTTTCCGGCAACTACTGCCACAACGACATGGATATGTTGGTAGTCGGTATGTACGGCGGAAGTAACAGTGATTATATCGGTTCTCAAATCGGAAGCTGCGGCGCTCAGGAGTACAAGACACACTTTAGTTTGTGGTGTATTATGAACTCTCCTTTGATGATTGGTTGCGACATCCGCAAGGCAAGCGAGGAGACCAAGAATATTTTGATGAATCCTTATTTATTGCAGATCAATCAGGATCCGGAAGCAAGAAGCTGCTATCTGGTGAAGCCGGAGCCTCAGTGGTTCCCTACCAGAGAAGTATTTATGCTTGCAAAGCTTATGAGCGACGGCAAGATTGCCATCGGTTTCTTCAACTTATCCGATGACGACAGAGAACTTTCTCTGCAGTTCTGGGATTTGGGTCTGACCAGCGAGTTTGGCCAGAAACTTAAGCTTTTCGATTGCTGGGAGCAGAAAGATCTGGGTACCTTTAACGAGAGATACGTGGCAAAAGTACCTGCACACGGATGCCAGATTGTATTGGCAGAGTTGGATGCGTAAATAGTGGACGAATAACAGGTTTTTTGATAATATGAAATTATATATGGGTTAGTTAAAATGTAACGGAACGGAGAGGAGAAGGATATGGCAAAATTATATGTAAATCCTAAGGTGCAAAAGGGACATTTGAATCCTGAATTGCAGGGACATTTTTCCGAACATTTGGGAAGATGTATTTATGAAGGAATTTTTGTAGGCGAGAACTCAGAGATTCCTAACACCAACGGTATGAGAAACGATGTAGTGGAAGCATTGAAGGAAATGCAGATTCCTGTGCTTCGTTGGCCCGGCGGATGCTTTGCGGATGAATATCATTGGAAGGATGGTATCGGCCCCAAAGAAACCCGTAAGAAAATGATTAACACTCATTGGGGCGGTGTGGTAGAAGACAACAGCTTCGGTACTCATGAATTCATGGAGCTTTGTAAGCAGCTCGGTTGTAAGACCTATATCAACGGAAACGTAGGTAGCGGTACCGTACAGGAAATGAGCGAATGGGTAGAGTACATGACCTTTGACGGTGTATCGCCCATGGCAGATATGCGTGCAAAGAACGGACATCCGGACAGCTGGAAGGTGGATTATTTCGGTGTTGGTAATGAAAACTGGGGCTGCGGCGGTAATATGACTCCCGAATATTATGGTAATCTGTATCGTCATTATCAGACCTATGTGAGAAATTACAAGCCCGATTCACCGATTTTCAAGATTTGTTGCGGTGCAAATGTGGCAGATTATTTCTGGACAAAGGGTGTGTTGGAAACCACTCATAAGAATAACCCTCCCGGAGCACATGGCTTTATGGATGGTTTATCATTGCATTATTATACCGTTCCTTTGGAATGGGCAAAGAAGGGTCAGGCAACAGAGTTTGATGAGGAACTTTGGTACAGAACCTTGAACAAGACCTTGTTTATGGAAGAATTAATCAATAATCATGGTGCATATATGGATGAATATGATCCTGAAAAGAAGATTGCCATGGTAGTAGACGAGTGGGGTACCTGGTACGATGTAGAGCCCGGCACCAACCCCGGCTTCCTCTATCAGCAGAACACCATGAGAGATGCATTGGTAGCAGGTATCAACTTAAACATCTTCAACAAGCATTGCGACCGTGTAAAGATGGCAAACATCGCACAGATGGTAAATGTACTTCAGGCCGTGATTCTGACCGAAGGCGACAAGATGGTACTTACCCCTACCTATCATGTATTCAATATGTTCAAGTATCATCAGGATGCAGAATTGCTTGACAGTTACATTGAAACTGAAGAAATCGGTATGGGCGAGTGGAAGGTTCCCAACCTGACTGAGGCCGTATCTATGAGCAAGGACGGCAAGATTCATGTGACATTAAACAACCTGTCCGTAACCGATAGCTACGATATCGATGCTGTATTTACCGAGACCGAGATAAAGGCTGTGACCGGTACTATTTTAACCAACAAGATGGATGCGCACAACACCTTCGACAATCCTGACGTAGTTCGTCCGGAGAGCTTCGACAAGGTAGAAATCGCAGGCGGTAACGTGAAATTTACCATTCCTGCTTGTAGCGTATTGCATTTGGCGATTGAAGTGTAAAAAATATAACGTAAAAAACGGGTGGTTTGCTCAAGCAGAGTGAACCACCTTTTTGTACTCATCTAAAATTTCACTGAACCTTTTCTGTTTTCGGGATAATATATTAGTGAAGGGCAATGGTTAAGACTTAAGACCGACGTCGACGAAGGAGAAGTTACATGGATCAGGACCTTATGAAAAAGTACATAGTAGATTATGGCAAGGATATTTATTCCTTCTGTGTATATTTGACCGGGAGCCGGGATAAGGCGGATGATTTGTATCAGCAGACCTTTTTAACAGCGATGGAAAAAGGAAATTTGGACGATACACAAAATCCGAAGGCTTATCTGATTGCAATAACGGTTAATCTTTGGAAAAACCAGAAGAAAAAATATGCAGTAAGAAATAAAAAGGCAAACATAATTTATTTTGAAACAGACAATCCGGAGCAATTGGCGGACGGTTCGGAAAGTGTGGAAGAACAGTTGATTCGTGAAGAGGAAAAGAGGTTGGTACGGAATCTGGTAAATAATCTTCCGGAGAAACTTCGAATCGTGATTCTGATGTTTCACATGGAGGATATGTCCCTTTCGGAAATTGCAGAGGCATTACATATTCCCGTGGGGACGGTAAAGAGCAGAATACATCAGGCCAAATCCCGATTGAAAGAAAGGATGAGTAAGTATGAAGGATAAATTGGACGAATTGTTAAAAGATTCTTTTGTGCCTAAGATGGCACCTTCAGAAGAACTGAATGATAAAATACTAAGCAGTATACAAGATAATGCACAGAATACTGTAAAGACGCAGAAACGTGGGAAAGGGAAGATGAGCACTTTAATAAAAGTGGCTGCTGCATTTTTTGGAATAGCAATTGCCATGCCCGCGGCAGTATATGCAGCAGAGCAGTTTATAGAGATTAGAAATGCTTATATTTCAAGAGATTCCATATCTATGGGAAATATAGAATATATTCCTGAGGAAACGCAAGAACCGGAGAATGAGCCGGTAGAAAAGTCCAAAGGAAAGTCCAAAAAAGTGATGGGAACGGCCGAGGATAAATGGATTTCGAAGGAAGAGATTTGGGCAGGCAGTAGGAAAGGTTTTATTTATGAGTATGCCGATTATAAAACGGCTGCGGAGGAGAGTGGCCTGGAGAACTGGTTTACTACAGAATATGAAACTTGCTACGAGGGCGCTGATGGCGGAAATGTAGAGTATGAGGAATCGAAGTGGCACTATTTTCAAGTGTATGATATTTCTGCTACATTAAAATACAAAGATGGATACTTCAAAGTAACGGAAATGAAATTTGAGGGAAGCGTAGCAGAAGATTACTACTATTCCATTCCGCTTGATGAGATGGAGAATCCCAGAGAGTATGTGAACAAAGCAGGTGCAGGCTTTGCGCTGGTTGACAACCGAAAGACTGTGGAGGGAGAAAAAGGGCCCATCGAAGAGGAATCGACTGTTGTAATTATCCGATACGGCAAATATTGTGGTTCGTTGGAGTTTTATGATTTGAGTGAGAAGGAGATTCATCAGATTCTTGACACGCTGACGATTAGCAATGAAAGTTTTGAATAAGGCACAGATTCCCCACGCCATGAAGGTGTGGGGAAATTTGCAATTTCGATATTATTTCTGCAATAGATGAGATAGCATTTCGCAATCGTTGGTGCAGTTCAGTAGCTCGCAGGCCTTTTCTAAGCTGATGGATAGGGAGTTCATGAGACTTTCTACATTTTGTTTTAAAGTATCCATGCGCCCTTGAGACAACCCCTCACTTAGTCCCTCCTGTCGACCATCCTCAATTAATTCTTTGATTGCCTGACACATATTATATTCCTCACTTTCTTGGTTTGTCATTTCTTGGCTTATATCTTTTTGAATCATATATTTCTTACGATTTTTCCAAATACTCGGACTGTCCATAAGGACGGACAAAAGCTCCAGACTGTCCTCGCTCATGTGTTTATAGATGGAGTTCTGTTCTAATTTGTGCAGTAAGCGTTTTTTGTCTTTTCGCAAAGGTAGCAGTTCAAACACATTGCGAATGTCGGTATGAAACATGGAAAAATCCTGTTCTTCATTGACGCAATATAGACGAAAAGGGTAATTTGCAAAGTATTCTTCCATATTAGCTGCACCTTCTCCGAAATCTATCATATCCTTAAGGCTACGAGGACCATCCCATGGTTCTGTGCCCAGATACAAACATAAGGTATATACCGGATATAGTCGGTCAGTTTTCTTCACCTTACACAGGCGTTCATTGGCTGTGGCAAAGATTCCTTCTGCCTCGTTGCGACTCTTAAGTTCTTCCAGTTGGTTCTGATATTCCAGCACATCATACTGCATACTTCGAAAGGGCATGCTATAGTCTATATAATGCTGATTTTCGATGGCAAGTATCCGAATGGAAGCACCGGTTTGATGTTGCATTTTGATATCCCGGGTCCGCTCCAGATAATCCCGGCTTGTGTTTCCCAAATTCGTCCCGAAAGGTTCAGCATATACTTCACTACTTTCTGTTAAATCTTGTGGGAGTATTATTTCATTACCTCGAAAATACACTCCGTTTATCAGATCTGCAAACCTGATTTTGTCACTATAATAACGTTTCGTGACGGCATTTTTTTGTCCCATATTCGCCTCCTTACCGTAGGCAGGAGTTCCATATCCGAAAAGCTCCTGCTTATAAAAAATGATGAAATAAAGCAAGACTTTTCTGAATGTTAGAAAATAGAATTCTTAGAATATTAGAAAAACTGCTTTACGAAAAGTATACTAAATAAACAAATTAAAGTCAAGGACAATAAAAATTTCCTATTGACAATATAAAAATCAGGGAGTATTATCAAGGACAATAAACTTACGAAAGGAGTTCCCGCAATGCAGAAAAACATCAGCTTTAATTATTTACATACTTATTTTGTCAATCCCGTCCATACTTTATCGAAGGGATTTATTGCTGATGGTAAAAATGGTGTTGTGAGAATTTCAAGATACGATAAAGAGTAAGTTTAGTGATTTTCAGAATAACCATAGAGTAGTGATTTGACACCATCAGACATATAGAAATGTGTTTGGTGGTGTTTTTATATATGCGCGAACGATAAATGCCAAAGGCATTTAGAGTCTGCTTAGAGCGTTAAGAATATTACACAAGGAGGAACATGTTATGGAATTTCAGTTGGCGAAGAGAGAAGATTTGGAGCAGGTTTATGAGTTGGTACAGGAGACCATTCAGGTGGTCTATCCCAAGTATTATCTGCCGGAAATTGTGGAAATGTTTTGTGAATATCATAGCAGAGAGCATGTTTTGAATGATATATTAGCCAGGAATACATATATCCTCCTTCAGGGAGACACCCTTGTAGGCACCGGCACCACTCAGGAGAATCATATTACCAGAGTGTATGTATCGCCTCGGTTTCAGAGGAAAGGATACGGTACTTATATCATGAAGCAGCTGGAAGAGCGGATAAAGAAGAATTATGATACGGTGGATATTGATGCTTCCTTGCCGGCCTGCAGATTATATCAGCGCTTGGGCTACCAAACCGTAGATCATGGCATTGGGGAATGTAATAATGGTGTTATTCAGGTGTATGAAATCATGAAGAAGCAGTTGAAGAAGAAACCTGCCGACAAACTCAAGCTCCGCCCTTATAAGCCCTCCGATGCAGAGGCAATCGTAAGTTGGATTAAGGATGAGCGAACTTTCCATAAGTGGTGCTCCGACAGATTTGGAGATTACCCCATCACAGCAGAGGATATTAACCATAAGTATTTGGATTGTAACGGTGACTGTGAGGAGCCGGACAATTTTTACCCTATGACACTGGCGGATGAGAGCGGTCCCGTAGGACATTTGATTCTCAGATATACGGATGAAGCGAAGTCGGTAATCCGCTTCGGTTTTGTCATCGTAGATGACAGTAAGCGTGGCAGGGGTTATGGCAAAAAGATGTTGCAAATGGCCATCCGTTATGCCTTTGATATGTTGAAAGCAGAAAAGATTACACTGGGTGTATTTGAAAACAATCCATCCGCTTACTATTGCTACAAGGCAGCAGGCTTTAGAGAACTTTCTACAGGGAAGTCTTTTATGATTGAGATATTGGGCGAACAGTGGAAGTGCATAGAATTGGAGGTAAAGAGAGAATGTTAGACCTACGGAAAATGAACATAAACGATGCAAAAGCTCAGTGGGAATATGTGACCGCCATGCCTGCGGATGAGAACGGAGTCACCAATTCCCATGAGGGAGTATCCTACGAGGAATATTTGGATAAGGTACTGCCGGAGCGGATGATGCATGAAAATCCGGTAAATATGCCGGACTGGTTTGTGCCGGAGACTTTCTACTATCTGTGGGAGGGAGAGGTGCTGGTGGGCGAGTTCAGAATTCGCCACTATCTGACGGATGCCCTGAGGACCGGCGCAGGTCACATCGGCTACAGCATCAAAAAAGAGTATCGGGGCAAAGGCTACGGCACAAGGGGCATGGCACTGGTACTGGACCTGGCAAGAGAAATCGTACCGGAGGAAGAAATCTATCTGCGTGTGCTGAAAAGCAATGTAGCTTCTTTTAAGGTCATCACCAAGAACGGTGCCTATGTGGCAGGGGAGGATGAGACACATTATTTATTGAGAGTGAGAAAATAGAGGTAGTAAAAGGTGCGGGTTTTAGCCAGAGGTAAGACCTGCACCTTTTTGTATATGTGTGCAAAGAAAGGTAGCTTTTTTGAAATATTATGTTATAATCGGCATTATCAAAAAGTCATGAGGTGTGAACCACGCACCAAAATCTATTATTCAAGAGTTCTTGTCTTAGAATTCAATTATTATCCCAATTGTATTACTTTACATGAATGTACCTTGAAAACATAATAAAGGGCTTTTCACCTTGCAAAGAATCCCTTATAATATAGTTATCAACTATAGAAGGAGGGTAGCCATATGGAGGTTGAATATATGACAGATAAACAATACGAAGGTATGTTAAAAGATAATATTGCCTGTCTGGACAGGGTGGCAGGGCATACAACGGATATCAATGCATTGAAGGCATTGCTTTATGAAAGAAAACTTTTAGAATCTAAGTTAGGCTATCCGGTGCCTGACAACAATTTGTATGACGTAGTCAAAGAAACAGAGTAACGTGTAAACAATCAAGGTGCAGAGTCTTTTATTATAGTTCCAAGACCTGCACCTTTTTCTTTTCCGGTCCCACAGCACAAAAATAAAACATCATTCGGACAAAAAAACACATTGTAAAGCGTTTGTGTAAATGGTATGTTAGAATTACATAAATGTGGAAAATGCTATGCAGGAGGAAACATACTATGAAATTCAGTAACGGATGTTGGTTACAAAAGGAAGGATGCGGCTGTTTTGCACCCACAGAGGCTTATTTTGTAAAGGTGACTGATACAGATGTAACTATTTGTGCGCCCACCACCCATATTACAAACAGAGGTGCAACCTTGGGCGGTATTAATTTGACCGTGCAAATTTCTTCACCCAGAAAGGATGTTTTGCGTGTACAAACCTATCATCATTTAGGTACCGTAAAGAAAAATCCGGAATTTGACTTAAATATAGAGAAGGTTTCTTTGGAGACCACCCAGGACGATAATTTGATTACGGTTAAGAGCGGTAATTTGACACTGGAAATCACCAAAAGACCTTGGTCCATGACCTATAAGCGTAACGGCAAGGTGCTTACCAAGAGTAGCGGCAGGGATTTGGCGATTATGAAGACCGACTGGAAGGGTGATGCTTACGACAAGGGCGACTTGACTGATACCTATATGCGCCAGCAGCTTTCTATCGGTGTGGGCGAATTGCTTTACGGTACAGGAGAGCGTTTCACTCCTTTTGTAAAGAACGGCCAGAGTATTGACATCTGGAATGCAGATGGTGGTACCAGTACCGAGCAGGCTTACAAAAACATACCTTTTTATATTTCCAACAGGAACTACGGGGTGCTTGTAAATCACCCTGAAAACGTATCTATGGAACTTGGTACGGAGATGGTGACCAAGGCTGAGTTTTCCGTAGAAGGCGGTTATTTGGACTACTTCCTTTTCGGCGGCGAAAGCATGAAGGACGTACTGGTGGCATATACTGACGTGACCGGCAAGCCCAGTTTGCCTGCACCTTGGACCTTTGGTTTGTGGTTGTCCACTTCCTTTACCACCAATTACGACGAGGCTACCGTTATGAGCTTCATCGACGGTATGTTGGACAGAGGCATTCCTCTTCGAACCTTCCATTTTGACTGCTTCTGGATGAAGGAGTTCCACTGGTCTGATTTTGCATGGGACGAGAGAGTATTCCCGGATCCTGCAGGACTTTTGAAGAGAATTAAAGAAAAAGGTTTGAATATTTGTGTTTGGATTAACTCCTACATCGGTCAGGAATCCGGCCTTTTCGAGGAAGGTATGGAGAAGGGTTACTTCATTAAGCGTCCTACCGGTGAGGTTTGGCAGTGGGATATGTGGCAGCCCGGTATGGCAATCGTAGACTTTACCAATCCGGAAGCTTATAAGTGGTTCCAGGACAAGCTGGAAGTGCTGATGGATATGGGCGTGGATTGCTTCAAGACCGACTTCGGCGAGAGAATCCCTACGGACGTGGTGTATTACGACGGTTCCGACCCTAAGAAGATGCACAACTACTATACATATCTGTACAACAAGTGCGTATATGAATTATTGGAGAGAAAGCGCGGTAAGGGCGAAGCAGTGCTCTTTGCACGTTCCGCTACCGTGGGCGGTCAGAAGTTCCCCGTACACTGGGGCGGCGACTGCTGGTCAGATTATGAATCCATGGAAGAAAGCTTGCGCGGCGGTCTTAGCCTGCTTATGAGCGGTTTCGGTTACTGGGCACATGATATCGGCGGTTTCGAGCATACCTCTACTGCAGATGTTTATAAGAGATGGGTAGCGTTTGGTCTTCTTTCTTCACACAGTCGTCTCCATGGCAGCCAGTCCTACCGTGTGCCTTGGCTCTATGATGATGAGGCGGTAGACGTGGTACGTTACTTTACCCGCCTGAAAGCGCAGATTATGCCTTACTTATACGAGGCAGCCATTGTGGCAAATCGTGACGGTATCCCCACCATGCGTAGTATGGTATTGGAATATACTTCCGACAGAAACTGTAGTTATCTGGATAAGCAGTATATGTTGGGTGACAGCCTGTTGGTGGCACCTATTTTCAATGATGAATGCATCGGAGAGTACTATCTGCCCGAAGGCAAGTGGACTTCACTTTTCACCGGCAAGGTTTACGAGGGCGGCAAGTGGTATACCGACAAGTACGATTACTTAAGCCTGCCTCTCATGGTAAAGGAAAATACCATCCTTCCCATGGGTGCAAGAGACGACCGTCCGGATTACGATTACGCAGACGGCGTAGAGCTTCGTATTTATGAACTTAAGGATGGTGCTAAGGCAAGCAAGACCGTATACGGCATGACAAATGCAGCAGAGTTGACGGTAGAGGCTGTAAAGGCAGACGGTCATATCACCATCACTGTAGATACTGCCAAGAACTACACTGTACGCCTTATGAACGTACAGGCAACCGCGGCAGAGGGGGCAAGTCTTACCATTGAAGGTAACGATACCATTCTCACCCCGAATGCAGGCAAGATTGTAGTTACCTTATAATAAGTTCGGTATAAATGTTATGAAAAGAAAAGTGTAGCAAGGCTCACAGGGAGGGTGGCCTTGCTGCACTTTTTGTATTGGAAGGGAGAAAGACGGGTCTTTGGCAAGTAGGGGAGACGTAAATGAAAATTATGTGAAAAAGATTTACTTTTTCACAAAAAAAGGCTATGATAGAAAAAGTGAATTACAGGATTTGGAGGTAATGTATGAAGTTTTGTGATATGCCTTACACACGCGTGGATTTTGAGCAGGTACAGCAAGAGTTTGAGCAGATTATGCAGGAATTTGTACAAGCGAAAAGCGGCGAGGAGCAGTTTGAAGTACACAAGAAATACTATGCGTTAACAGACAAGGTATCCACCCAGATGGTGATTGCAAGTATTCGCCACGATGGCAATACAGTGGATGAGTTCTACGATGCAGAGAAAAAATACTATGACGAGAAGGGTCCCATTTACCAGAACCTGGCGTTGGCTTATGATAAGTTGATGTACGAGTCGCCTTACAGAGATTATCTGGAGGAAAAAATCGGACCGGTAGCATTCAAAAACATGGAAATTTCACAGAAGTCCATGGATGAGAAATTGATTCCTCTGATGCAGGAGGAGAATAATCTGACACAGCAGTACACGAAGTTGATTGCCGGTGCCAAGATTGAGTTTGACGGTAAGGAGCTGAATTTGTCATTGCTTCGTCCTTATTTGGAAAGTCCGGATAGGGATATTCGTGCGGCAGCATGGCAGAAGCAGACCGAGTTTTTTGAGGCAAATGAGGCAGAGCTGGATGAAATATATGACAAGTTGGTAAAGAATCGAACTGCACAGGCTAAGGAAATGGGCTACGACAACTATGTGGAGCTGGGCTACTACCGTATGATGCGTAACTGTTACGGCAAGGACCAGGTAGAAGTATTCCGCAAGCAGGTGAAAGAGGTATTCGTGCCTTTTGCAGAAAAATTACATGACAGAAGAAGAGCACGTCTGGGATTGGACAAGCTTTCCTATATTGATAACGGCGTATATTTCAAAAACGGTAATCCGACACCCATCGGAACACCGGAAGAGATTATGCAGTCCGGTCAGAAAATGTACAGCGAGTTGTCTGCGGAGACCAAAGAATTCTTCGACTTTATGATGGAGAAGCAGTTGTTTGATGTTTGGGGACGTAAAAATAAGCGTGCCGGCGGATATATGACTTATCTGGCTGAGTACAAGGCACCCTTTATTTTCGCAAACTTTAACGGCACCGCAGGTGATGTGGACGTGATTACCCATGAGTGCGGTCATGCATTCCAGGGTTATTTGTCCGGTATGGACCCTATTAAGGAGCATTCGGACATCGGTATGGAAACCGCAGAAATCCACTCCATGTCCATGGAATTTTTTGCAGAGAAGTGGACGGAGCTTTTCTTTGGCGACAGAGCGCAGGACTATATCGACATGCATTTGGAGGATTCAGCTGCATTTATTCCTTACGGATGTATGGTAGATGAGTTCCAGCATATTGTTTATGAAAATCCGGACATGACCCCTGCAGAGCGTAAGGCGGCTTGGAGCGAGTTAGAAAAGGTTTACAAGCCTCATTTGGATTACGGCGACAATTCCTTCTTCGGTAAAGGCGGTTTCTGGCAGAAGCAGTCCCATATTTACTCTATGCCCTTCTACTACATCGATTACTGCCTGGCACAGATTTGTGCATTGCAGTTTAAGGTAAAGATGGACGAGAATTTTGAAAATGCTTGGGCGGCATATTTGAAGCTTTGTAAGCTTTCTGCAAGTGACTTCTACACCAATATGTTAAAGGCAGTTGGCTTGGATTGTCCTTTTGAAGAGGGTTGTGTAAAGAATATTGTAGAAAAGCTGGAAGCAAAGATGAAATAAGGCTGCAAGAGCAGCATAGATGCAATTAGGAAGGAGACATGAAATCAATGTCTAAGAAAGAAAAGACTGCTCCCGGAGCAGAACAGAAAAAAGTAGTAACAAAGTATGATTTAAAGATGCAGAGACGTAAAGAGGCGGAAGCAAAGAAAAAGAGAGAAGCACTGAGAAGTAAAATTATTTTTGCACTTATTGCAGTGGCAGTGTTGGCTTTTATCCTTTCCTTCCCGATTCGCAAGTATCTTGCAGTTAACGGCACCTATATTACCGTAGGTGAGGAGAAGATTACCCAGGTAGAGTTTGATTACAATTACGCCGTGGCAAAAGCAAGCTATATGGAGACTTACGGAAGTACGCTGAGTATGTTCGGTATGGATATAACTACCATTGATGATCAAATGTACGACGGTACCCTGACATTCAAACAGTATTTTGAACAGCTTGCCGTGCAGAATATTGTTAATACCAAGGCACTTAAGAATGCGGCAGAGGCAGAGAATTTCACCTATGATACTTCTGTGGACTATGACAAATTCATTGCAGATTTAAGTACAGATGCAGCAGCTGCAGGATTGAGTTTAAAGGAGTATATCTCCACGACCTTTGGTTCTTTGGCAACGGAGGACCGTTTAGAGGACATTATCAAAGAAACCTTGTACACAGCCGCTTTCTATAAGCAAAAAGCAGAGAACAGTAAGCCGGCAGAGGATGAAATCCTGGCATATTATGAAGAGCACAAAACAGATTATGATTCTGTAGACTATCATATGATTACTGTTAAGGCAGAGCTGCCTACCCAAGCTGCAGGAGAAGGTGAGACAGCCGCTGAACCTACAGCAGAAGAAGTAGCAGCCGCTATGGCAGAAGCAAAGAAGGAAGCAGAAGAAGCAGTAAAGACTGTTGCTACCGAGGGAGATGTTTATACAAACCAGACACGTGCTGCTATCAACAGCAATGTTAACAGCTGGTTATTTGAAGACGGCAGAAAAGCCGGAGATACTTACATTGCGGAAGATACAATAAATAATGCATATATTGTAGTTGCTTTTGACAAGCGTTATCGTGATGATGCACCCGGTGCAGACTTGCGTATTATTATGTCATCGACAACAGATTCCAAGGCTATTTTGGCTGAGTGGGAAAGCGGTGCAAAAACAGAGGATAGCTTCATTCAGTTAGTAAGTAAGTATGACGAGGTAGGTTCAGCTGCTTATGGCGGATTCTATGAAGGACTCAGTGCGGCAATGTTACCGGAAGGTATGAATGACTGGGTAGGGGATTCTGCCCGTAAAGCAGGTGATACATTTGCCATTAATGTAGAGGGAGACGTCAACTATGTATGTTATTACGTAGGGGCAAACGATCCCGGTTGGAAGGCTAGTATCAGTGACACTTTATTGAGTCAGGTTATGGCCAACTATTTGAATGATGTATCACAGGGATATGAAGTAAAGGAAGGCAGAGGTAAGCTGGCATATCTTCATCCTGAAGAGTTGATTCCGGATACAACTGTAGATGCAGTACCGGTAGAATAATGAGAGTACGAAAGGATGCGTGCAGGTGAAGCTCGCATCCTTTTCTTTTCAAATGGGCAAAAATATGCTATTGTAGTGAAAATGAAAGAAGATTTGGGCAGGCTGCGAATGTAATCGGCGGTATGCGTGAGGTATGTTATGAAAAAAGTTTTGGTAGTGGATATAGATGGTACATTGGTCAATTCCAAGAAAGAGATTTCGCCTTTTACACAAGAGGAAATTGTGCGGATTCTGAGCGAAGGTCACCGGGTGGTATTGGCATCCGGTCGGCCTTTGGCAGGCATGCGCCGGCTTGAAAGAGAGCTGCGGTTGGACTTGCTGGGAGGATATCTGATGGCCTCTAACGGCGCCAAGGTGGTGGACTGTGTGACAGGAGAAACCGTGTATCAGAAGATTTTGCCCCTATCCATTGTGCCCAAGATTTATGCCTACGCCAAAAACAGAGGCTGCGGTTTGATTACCTTTTTAGGGGACAATTCCATTTCAGCCTTTGAGCCGGATGAGTATGTGAAATATGAGGCAAAAATCAACGGTATCCAGATTCGGGTGCCGGAAAACTGGCCGGAATTTGTGAATTTTGATATTAATAAATGCATCGTAACTGCGGAGCCGGAGAAGGCGGCAGTGTACGAAAAAGAGCTGCAGAGACTGCTTCGTGATGAAGCAAATGTGTTCCGCTCAGACCCTTTCTTCATAGAAGTGGTTCCTAAGGGCGTGGATAAGGCACTGACTCTGGAGCAGTTGCTTCCCTTGATGGGCGCAGTACAGGAGCAGACCGTGTGTTGCGGGGACGGATATAATGATATTTCCATGTTGCAGTATGCAGCGGTGGGAGTTGCCATGGCCAATGCACAGGAACCTGTAAAGGAAGCAGCGGATTATGTAACAAAGGCCACCAACGATGAAGACGGGCTGGCGGAAGTGATTCATAAGTTTTTTGACGGGGAAGAATAGCATGAAAATTAAGTTACCTGAAAAAGTAAAGTTTGTAATAGATACTATTGTGGGCGCAGGATTTGAGGCTTACGCTGTGGGCGGTTGTATCCGCGATTCCATACTGGGTCGGGAGCCTAACGACTGGGATGTGACCACCTCTGCCACGCCTGAGCAGGTAAAGGCGCTGTTTCGCCGTACCATTGATACGGGAATTCAGCACGGTACCGTAACAGTGATGTTGGATAAGGAAGGGTTTGAGGTTACGACCTATCGTATAGACGGGGAGTATGAGGACAGTCGTCATCCCAAGGAAGTAATCTTCACGCCCAATCTGATAGAAGATTTAAAGCGTCGCGACTTTACCATCAATGCCATGGCGTACAATGATACTGAGGGTCTGGTGGATGTTTTTGACGGCATGAGTGATATAGAAAAAGGAGTTATCCGCTGTGTGGGTGAGGCAAAGGAGCGTTTTACGGAGGATGCTCTGCGTATTTTGCGTGCCATCCGTTTCTCGGCCCAGCTGGGGTACAGTATTGAAGAAAAAACCAAGGAGGCAATTAGGTCGCTTGCCCCCAATCTGCGCAATATCAGTGCAGAACGTATTCAGGTGGAGCTCACCAAGCTTTTGACATCGCCTCATCCGGATTATCTGGAGGTGGCTTATGAGACCGGTGTTACGGCAGTGGTTTTGCCGGAGCTGGATGTTTGCATGAAAACGGCACAGAACCACAAGTGTCATTGTATGGGCGTGGGAAAGCATATATTATGCTCTTTAAATTATGTGCCTGCGGATAAGTATTTGCGTTGGGCAGCACTTTTACACGATGTCGGCAAGCCGGCTACACTTACCGTTGATGAAAAGGGGATTACACATTTCTATGGACACCCCAAGGTGAGTGCCAAAATGGCCAAGGAGATATTAAAGAGACTTCGATTTGATAATGATACCCTTCATGTGGTTTGCCGTCTGGTGGAATATCATGATTACGGGATTGGTGTGGTACCGGAGATTAAGCGCGTACGCCGTGCCATCAACAAAATGGGCGAGGACATTTTCCCTATGTTTCTGCAGTTGTGGAATGCGGACATTATGGCGCAAAGTGAATACAAAAGAGAGGAAAAGCTGGAAGCAATCAGGATTTGGAAGGAAATGTATGAGCAAATTCTGGAGAACAACCAGTGTACTTCTTTAAAAACTCTTGCAGTAACGGGTGCAGATTTGATTGAGCTTGGCATGAAGCCCGGCAAGGAAATCGGTGCAGTTTTGCAGAAATTATTGGAACATGTGCTGGATGAACCTAAGGACAATCAAAAAGAAATATTATTGCAGTTGGTAAAGGCAGAAAATAAATAATCATACTTGGGCATTCCCTTTCATAAGATAGGTTAGGACGAAAGGTTCTAATAGATACTTATGGGAGGAATGGATGTGAATGATAAGGCAGTGGCTTTGTTAGAGCAGTATGATATAGAGGTGCAAAGGGTACGAAAGGGACGGGGCGGATTGATTTGTGATACGCCGACCGGGATAGTGATTTTGAAGGAATATGCGGGGACAGAGGCAAAGCTGCAGCTGCAGGACCGTATTTTGAGACATATTCAAAGTCGGGGCATGGTGCAAACGGACCTTATCCTGCCCACAAAAGAAGGGATTCTTCAAGTAAAGGACAAAGACGGAATCACCTATATTTTAAAGACTTACCCGGATGGCAGGGAGTGCAACATAGGCGAAAAGGATGAGTGCTTGCTTGCCATGAGGCTTTTGGCGAAGCTGCATAACAGTATGACAGATTTTGCATCCGAAGAAGAGCCTTCAGACAATGTATTAAGCGAGTATGAAAAGCATAACAGAGAATTGATTCATATCAGCAATTTCCTGCGTAAGAAAAAGCAGAAACACCCTTTTGAGAAGGAATTGTACCGGGTGCTGGATCCTTTCATCCGTCAGGCAAAGGATGTGACCGAAAACTGGCGAAGGTATGTGCAGGATTTGGATTTGACAGAATCCGGGGACACCTATTATCATGGTAATTACCAGTATCACAATATCATTTATTACAATAAAGAATGGTATGTTACCAATTTTGAAAAATGCAGGAGGGGCAGTCAGGTGCGGGATGTATTTCTGATGTTGCGAAAACTGCTTGAGAAAAATGACTGGCAACCGGATTACGGGAAGGAACTTTTGGGTGCATATACGGAGATTCGTCCGCTGAGTGCTTATGAGTCCATCGATTTGTATTATCGTCTGGCCTATCCGGAGAAGTTTTGGAAAATTGTGAATTTTTATTATAATGCGCCCAAGGCATGGATTCCGGAGCGCAATATGGAGAAGTTGCAAAAGCTTTTGGAACTGGAAGAGAAACGACAGCAATTTTTAAGTGAACTGGTGGAAGGGATTTATTTTGAAAAACAACAAGAGAAGTAAAGTACGAGAGATAAGTAAATATTTATTGGCGCTGGGGCTGATGTTGCTTTGCTGCGGATGTAAGAGTTCTGAACAGGCACCTCAGCCGACCATGCCGGTTTCAAAGCCGGAAGGAGTGCCGGTGCAGGAGGAGATTCTGTATCGACCTGGCAGCTACGATTCCTTGGATACAGCCGTTATCGTGAAAAAGGATTTGGAAGCGGGAACGGTTACTTTATTAAGTACTGCGGCGGGCAAAAAGTACACCTTGCAGGTGGAAGGCACCAGTACCATGTATGACAGACACGGGGCAGCAGTATCCTTTGCCCAAATGGAAGCCGGAGATATTGTAGAAGTCACATTTTTAAAGGATATTAAGCGTTTAAACAGTATGCAGCTTTGTCCCCAGTCCTGGGCAAATGAATCCGTGAACCGTTATGAAATCGATTGGGAGCGAAACAGCATCTCTATCGGAAAAGATCAATATAAATTTTCGGATGAGACTTTGTTTTTGTCTCAGGACAAAGAAATAGAGCAAATGGACTTAAATGCGGTGGACGTGCTAAGTTTCCGCGGAATCGGCAGTAACGTGCTCAGTGTGGTGGTAGAAAAGGGGCACGGTTATCTGCGATTGGAGAACGACAGTAAGTTTATCGGGGGCTTTATTGAAATCGGCCAGTCCATGATTACATTGATAAAAGAGGACATGCTTTTAACCGTACCGGAAGGTGCATATCAGGTATTGTTCAGTGTAGACGGAGGTGACGGGGCAAAGAATGTAACCATTGCCCGCAATCAGGAAGTGACATTGGACATTGGAGATTTGGAAGTGGAAGAGCCAAAGTTCGGAACCATTATATTTTCTATGAATCCTTCTAACGCAACTTTATACATTGACGGCAATAAGGTGGATACGGGAGCGCCGGTCACCTTGGAATACGGTATACACCAAATCATCGCAAAAGCGGACGGATATAATACCCTGACAAACTATCTGAAGGTAGGACAGGTAACTACGGGGATTGATATTCATTTGGATAAGGCTGATAAGGCTGACACCGGAAGCACCAAGGTGGAAAACTACAAGGTGTATATAGATGCTCCTGCGGGTGTGGAAGTCTATTTAAACGGCAACTACATGGGTGTGACGCCCGTAAGCTTTACCAAAGAAGCCGGAACACACAACCTGACATTGCGTAAGAATGGCTTTGAAACCAGAAGCTATACCATAGTGGTAGATAGCGAGGAAAAGGATATTTCCTTCTCGTTTGCGGACTTGGTAGTCAGTCCGGTCAGTTCTGCGGAATCGGCAGTGGCAGATTAATTTGTAAGGGGTTTCTTTAGAAAACATTATAAATACAGTAGAATTGCGGAAAATGCCTTGACAAACATAATAAAAAAAGTTATATATTAATATAGACGTTTCGATTACATGAATCTGTCAATAAATTACAGACACTCAAATAGGAGGAGTTAGATATGAACAAAACAGAATTAGTAGCAGCTATGGCTGAACAGGCTGGACTTTCAAAGAAGGACGCTGAAAAGGCATTAAAGGCATTCACTGACGTTGTTGCAGATGAATTAAAGAAAGATGGTAAGGTACAGTTAGTTGGTTTCGGTACCTTCGAAGTAGTTACCAGAGGCGAAAGAGACGGCAGAAATCCTAAGACTAAGGAAGTTATGAAGATTGCAGCTTCTAAGGCTCCCAAGTTCAAGGCTGGTAAGGCATTAAAGGACATGCTTAACGCTTAATTAAGAAATCTTTCAGAGAACCTGACAACAGGTTCTCTGTTTTTTTGGATTTTCGCAGAGATGGAGTGAGAATATGAGATTAGATAAATATTTAAAAGTTTCCCGCTTAATTAAACGCCGTACGGTAGCAAACGAAGCGTGTGATGCGGGCAGAGTCATGATTAATGATAAGCCGGCCAAGGCATCTTCAACCGTAAAAGCAGGGGACACCATTACCATTTCCTTTGGCAATAAGGAGGTAAAGGTAGAAGTTCTGGATGTGCAGGAGACCGTAAAAAAGGACGAGGCTAAGGAACTTTTCCGTTATATTTAGCCGCTGTTTCTCATATATTGAATAGAGTAGACATATATGGGAGTCGGAATGGAGAATTTTAATATAGGGGCAAAACAGCACAAGGTAACCATGACAAACCGCCAACTTTGTCTGATAACCGGCGTGAAGGATGTATTATCCTTTGATGTGAAAGAGGTCTTGTTGGAAACGGAACAGGGGATGCTGACAATCAAAGGAGAGGATTTGCATGTGAGCCGGTTGAGCCTGGATTCAGGTGAGGTAGATGTAGACGGCAAGGTGGATAGTTTCGCGTACAGCGATGTATCCGGACTGAGCCATAAGGGGGAATCCCTTTTTTCGAAGCTATTTCGATAAGAACTGCATGTGAGGGTCGAAAATGTCAACAGAAATGATTTTTCTATCTCATGCACTGTGGACAGGTGTGTTTATCACATTTGTTTATGATATACTGATTGTCTGGCGGCGGATTGTTCCGCATAAACCCTTGTGGGAAGCTCTGGAAGATTTCGGCTTCTGGATTTTTTGTGCAGTATATGTATTTTTGTGGCTGTATCGGGAGAGCAACGGTACCTTGCGGTGGTATGCGGTAGCAGGTGCGTTGCTTGGTATGGTGTGCTACAAGAAAATCGCAAGTCGTTTCTTCGTGAAATATGCAGTGTGGATTTTGGAAAAGGTTCTGGCTGTTTTATGGAAAGTTTTGTATATTGCCATGACACCCATACGCATTTTGCGACGGAAAATAGCCGGAATTCGTGCTATTACCCGAAAACGAAGAAAGAAAATATGCAGTAAATTAAAAATTAGGTTGAAATCTTTTATAAATACCCTTAAAATAAGGTTATGTAAACAATGATGATACTCAAGAGAGGCAAAAGTATGGCATCACACGCAGATAGAAGAAAAACTGCATATCGTAAGAAGTTACAAAATCGTACCAGTATGATACTGATTATGATGATTGTGGTGATTGTGCTTTTGGTAGTATGTATCAAAGGATACGGACTGATGCAGCAAAGAGATGCTTTGCAGACAGAATACGCAGCCAATGAAGAAGAGATTCAGGATTTGGAAGCAGAAAAAATGGAAATAGAAGAGTACAAGAAATATAAACAAACCCCCCAGTACTTCGAAGAGATGGCGAGAGAAAAGCTGGGCATGGTGCGTGAAAATGAAACTAGATTTGTACCGGAAGAGTAAACTGTCGGAGAGGGAAACCACCGACAGTTTTTTGTTTTATTACAAAGTCCTTTTTGAGGTGTTCCTGCCGTGGGCGTATATGTAAACGATGCGAATTATGTCAATAAATTTTGAGTAATTCGCACTTTTTTTTGACAAAATAAAAGAATGGACATGCGTATAATACTCGTTAGCATTTATGGGAGAGGATGAGACGTATGGCGATATTGGGCAACTACAGGGAAAAGAGCATCTTTGAGATGACTGTCACGGACTACAGCAAAACAAAATTGTTAACTTATGCAGATTCTTTTCGGGAATTGGCGGATTGTATGGGTGCTAAGGAACCTGTGGTTTGTGAGGACAGGCAGTTGGCGTTGGAGCAGCATAGAGAGTGGGAACGGCAGCAGGCATTATGCGAGCATATGAAGAAGATTTCGGGGCTTTTGACCAAGGTGGCGGTGCAGACCTTCTCTTTTGAAACCTTTCCGGAAAGGTGGAAAAGAAAGGTCGTACAGGAACTGCGTCAGGAAAAGATTCAAATTTTGGATTTGTATAAAATCAGGGATGCTGCAGAGCCGGAGCGGGATACCCCCTACTCCATCGGTGTCAGAATGTATAGTGAGTATTCCGGAGGCTACAGTGTGCAGGATGTGGCAGATATGCTTTCGGTTTTGTTGGACAAAAGGTTGGTGCCTTCTGTGTTGGCGCCCTTACGGGTGGATCGGGAGCTGAAGACCTTTGTGTTTATGGAGGAACCGGTTTTTTTGGCAGTGCCGGGCTATGCTAAGGCGGTGAAAGAAAACGAAACGGTTTCCGGGGACAATTATTCCTTGCTGGAGACGGCGGGAGGAGAGCTCAGTGTTTTGTTGGCGGACGGAATGGGAAGCGGCGAAATCGCCGGCAGGGACAGTGAAAGTGTTTTGGAGCTCATGGAGCATTTTCTGGAGGCGGGTGCGGACATGGAGTCTGCCATGCAGATGGTAAACAATGTCCTGTTGGTAATGATGAAGGAAAATATGTCCACCCTGGATGTGTGCACTTTGGATTTGTACAGCGGTATGTGCAGGTTTCGCAAGGCAGGAGGTGCCACTACTTTTTTAAAGAGCAACAGTTATGTGGAGCAGATTGGTATTCCTACCCTTCCGTTGGGTATCTTTCGGGAAACAGAATGTCCTGTGGTAGAGCGGGAGCTCATAGAAAATGATTTTGTGATTATGGTGACGGATGGGATTATAGATGCTTTGGAGGAATGCGGATATGAAGATGGGTTGCAGCGGTATATAGAGGATTTGCATTGTCGGACGCCGGAAGAGATGGCGCAGAGGATTTTGCAATTCGCCCTTAAACGCAGCGGCGGACGTGTGGCAGATGATATGACAGTGGTAGTTTTGGGCATTTATCGAAACGCATAAACCCTTGCTTTTTGAGGTGAAAATCAGTATAGTATAAGATAATAAATGGATGATGGGAAACGGTAACATGCAAAAGAAAGTGGAAGACAAGGTATTTGCATATTGTGAGAAGCACCGGATGTTTGAAAAGGGTGACCGCGTAGTGGTGGGTGTTTCCGGAGGGGCAGACTCAGTTTGCCTCTTATTTGTGTTGCTTTCTTTGCAAGAAAAGTTGGCGTTAGACCTGCATGTGGTGCACGTTAATCACGGCATCCGGACGGATGCGGGAGAAGATGCGGCATATGTGCGCGGTCTCTGTGAGGAAAAGGGACTGCCGTTTACCCTGATAGAAAAGAATATTCCTGCAGAAGCGAAGGAGCTTTGTTGTTCTGAGGAAGAGGCGGGACGTATGGCCCGTTATGCAGGTTTCCGGGAAGTTTTGGAGAGGTACGATGGCAGCAGTAGGCCCGGGGAAAAAAGAGAATCCGGCGGCAAAATTGCAGTTGCCCACAACGCAAACGATTTGGCGGAAACCATGCTGTTTCATTTATTCAGAGGCACCGGAATCACCGGTCTTTCGGGAATACGTCCGGTGCGGGAGGAGATTGTCCGCCCTCTTTTGTGTTTGGAGAGAAAAGAAATAGAAGCGTATCTGGATGCCCGGAAGATTCCGTATCGTCACGACAGTACCAACGATAGTGATGACTATACCAGAAACAAAATCCGCCACCATATTTTGGAATATGCAGAATCTGATATTGTGCAGGGTTGCGTGGGGAATATGGCGCGTACGGCGGATATTTTGGCGCAAACGGAAGATTATATAAGGGAGCAGGTTTGCAGCGCGCTGAATATTTGTGCCCGGAAAACAGTAGATGGGTATGAGATTGCTGTAGCGGAATATTTGAAGCTGCATGTGATGTTGCAAAAACGTGTCTTATTGGAGCTGTTAAAGGAGCTTTCACCGCAGCACAAGGATATGAGTGCAGTGCATGTGGACGCCTTGCAGGAGCTCTTTGTGCGACCCGGAAACAGGTGTATTCATTTGCCTTACGCAGTCCGGGGAGTTCGGGAATATGATGTGGTGCGCATAAGGCGACCGGGCAGTGAGGGAGCACAGGAACGGCCGGAAGGTATGGCTGCCGATAAAATGCAGCCTGTTTGTTTGGACAAGGAACTGATGGGACCGGAGGAGAGGTTTTTTGCCTTTGGTGCAGAGGCTATATTTGGTTTTTGCTTGTTGGATGTGGAGAAGGAAAACATAAATTGTAAAGATATTCCACAAAATCAGTATACGAAATGGTTTGATTATGATAAAATAAAAGAATGTTTGGAAATCAGGTTCCGACAGGAAGGCGATTATTTGTCCATCCGTAATGATGGGGGTCTTCGCCACAAAAAGCTGAAGGATTATATGATTGATACAAAAATTGCACCTGTTATCAGAGATGCATTACCCTTGTTGGCAGAGGGCGGGCACGTGTTGTGGTTGCCCGGATACCGTATCAGTGAATTTTATAAAGTCAGTGATGAAACCCAAATAATTTTGCAGGTTCGCTATGAAGGAAAAGAGCGGACGGATATCAGAAGTTAGTTACAAGGGAGGAAAAGCAATGGCAGAGCGTGTGGAGGTACTTTTAACAGAGGAAGAAGTGGATAATAAGATTCGCGAAATCGCTGAACAAATCAATAAGGACTATGAGGGAAAAGAAGTTCACCTGATTTGTGTCTTAAAGGGCGGAAGCTTCTTTATGTGCGAATTGGCCAAGAGAATTACCGTGCCGGTTTCTCTGGATTTCATGTCAGTATCCAGCTACGGCAGCGGTACACAGTCCAGCGGCAGAATAAAGATTGTGAAGGATTTGGATGAGCCTGTTATGGGAAAAGATGTGCTGGTAGTGGAGGATATCGTAGATTCCGGCAGAACATTAAGTTATCTTTTGCAGTTACTTAAGGACAGAGGAGTGAATTCTCTTCGTCTGTGTACCTTATTGGACAAACCCGACAGAAGAGTGGTGGAGGTCCCGGTAGACTATACCTGTTTTCAGATTCCCGATGAGTTTGTGGTAGGTTATGGTTTGGATTATGCACAGAGATATCGTAATTTACCCTATATCGGTATTGTGAAGTTTGATTAAGATAATTTTAGATAAATGAGGTGAAACAATTGAAACAAAAAAGTAGAGGTGCCGGTTCTTATTTCTTGTTTTTAGCATTTTTCATGCTGATTATGTTTGCAATGAACTACATGAATAAGCCGGAAAATAAATATACACAGGCGCAGTTATTGCAGGATGTAGAGGCCAAGAGCGTAAAGGAAGTTCATATTTTCCCGAATAAAGAAGCGCCTACCGGTTACGCGACAGTTTATTATAACAATAATACCACGAAGAAATTGTACGCAACGGACATTCGTACCTTAGAAAGTGCATTGCGTGAAAAAGGGTGCGAACCCATCGTGAAGGATATTCAGCGTGAAAGTTGGTTTTTGAGTACCTTCCTTCCCATGTTGCTGTTGCTGATAGTAGGCTTATTCTTCTTTATGATGTTGAATGCCCGTGCAGCCGGCAGTGGCGGCGGCAGCAATGCCAAAATGATGAATTTTGGTAAGAGTCGTGCTAAGATGGTGACCGGCGATAACAAGATAAACTTTGGAAATGTAGCCGGATTGAGCGAAGAAAAAGAAGATTTAGAGGAAATCGTGGACTTCTTAAAGGATCCCGGTAAGTATACCAAGGTGGGAGCAAGAATTCCCAAGGGTGTATTGCTGGAAGGTCGTCCCGGTACCGGTAAAACATTGCTTGCAAAAGCAGTAGCAGGAGAGGCGGGCGTACCCTTCTTTAGTATTTCCGGTTCGGATTTCGTGGAAATGTTCGTCGGTGTGGGTGCCAGCCGTGTAAGAGATTTGTTTGAAGAAGCAAAGAAAAATGCACCCTGTATCGTGTTTATCGATGAAATTGATGCAGTGGCAAGACGCCGTGGTACCGGTATGGGCGGTGGCCATGATGAAAGAGAACAGACCTTGAACCAGTTATTGGTTGAGATGGACGGTTTCGGCGTGAATGAAGGCATTATCGTGATGGCAGCGACCAACCGTGTAGATATTCTGGATCCGGCGATTTTGCGTCCCGGACGTTTTGACAGAAAGATTACCATCGGTTCCCCGGATGTGCGCGGCCGAGAGGAAATTTTGAAAGTACATGCCAAGAACAAGCCTTTGGCAGAAGATGTGAATTTAGAGGAAGTGGCACAGACTACCTCCGGCTTTACGGGTGCGGATTTGGAGAATCTGCTGAATGAGGCGGCTATCACTGCAGCGAAAGAGGGCAGAGGATTTATTAAACAGGACGATATCCAGAAGTCATTCATTAAGGTGGGTATCGGAACAGAGAAGAAGAGCCGTGTGGTTTCTGAAAAAGAAAAGAAAATCACTGCGTACCACGAGGCAGGACATGCGATTTTGTTCCATGTGCTTCCGGATGTGGGACCTGTGTATACGGTGTCCATTATTCCTACCGGTCTGGGTGCGGCAGGTTATACCATGCCTTTGCCGGGTAAGGATGAGATGTTCCTGACCAAGGGCAAGATGTTGCAGAATATTATGGTATCTTTGGGTGGACGAATCGCCGAAGAGATTATTTTCAACGATATTACCACCGGTGCTTCCAGTGATATTAAGAAGGCTACCCAGGTGGCACGTCAGATGGTTACCCGCTTCGGTATGTCTGAAAATATTGGTGTAATCTGCTATGATAATGATGACGATGAGGTCTTCATCGGTCGTGATTTGGCACATACCAAGTCCCATAGCGAAAATGTGGCGGGAGAAATCGATAAGGAAGTGAAGAACATTATCGACGACTGCTATGCAAAAGCAAAAGCAATTATCATTGAGCATGAAACGGTACTTCACAAATGTGCGGAAGCATTGCTTGCAAAGGAAAAGATTGGACAGGAAGAATTCGAGGCATTTTTTGAAGCATAATCCCAGAAACTGGTAAAAATGCACAAAAAGAAAACGGACAAATTGTAATATTTGTGAATTTTGGGGATGTTCAAACATTATGGACGGTGGTATTATACTACTTGTAACCCCCCCAATACATTTTATAGTTTTTTGCTATACCCCATAAGAAAGAAATACCTTCTCTAAAAAGGACAGTCGTTTGGCTGTCCTTTTTACCTTGTATGGAAAGTTATGCTTGCAGTTGAAAGCACTATCCTTTAGAATATAGGAGAAGTAATTTTTTATGAGAAGAGAGGAAATATCCTATGCATTTGGAGCAAGTAAGGCGCAATCTGAATAATCAATTATATATTGCGTCCATGCGTCCTGTTTTTAATAGAAAAGCATTGTTTTCGGACACTACCGGAGATTATGTGTATCCCGCGGAACCGGAAGCCTTTGAGGAAGTGTCCATACGATTCCGTGCGGGTAAGAACAACGTGGATCGAGTATTTTTAATGAGTGGTGGCAAAGCGTATCTGATGACCAAAGTGGCCACGGAAGAAAGCTTTGATTATTATGAATACACCATGACCATGGGGGAAGAAAAGTTCACATATTATTTCGAAATCGAAATCGGCCGAGTTTCCGTGCGTTATGATGTGCGGGGATTGGTTCGTGAGGCCAACGAGTATTACAATTTTGTGATTATTCCGGGCTTCAAGACACCCAAATGGGCAAAGGGTGCGGTAATGTACCAGATTTTTGTGGATCGTTTTTGCAACGGCGATACGTCTAACGATGTGCTGACCGGCGAGTACAATTATATTAACGAGCATGTGCATAAGGTGGACAATTGG
The DNA here is from genome assembly GCA_045590095.1 of Acetatifactor sp. Classification (GTDB taxonomy): domain Bacteria; phylum Bacillota; class Clostridia; order Lachnospirales; family Lachnospiraceae; genus Acetatifactor. Next base: position 43,339 of record JAZNQI010000067.1, read on the forward strand.
GAGCAGTACCCCGCCAATATGGATGTGCGTGAGTTTTATGGCGGAGACTTGCAGGGTGTGTTGGATAAGATGGACTATCTGCAGGATTTGGGTATTGAGGTGATTTATTTTAATCCTCTGTTTGTATCCCCGTCAAATCACAAGTACGATATTCAGGATTATGATTATATAGACCCTCATTTCGGCAAGATTATCGAGGATGAGGGCAAGGTCTTGACCACGGGAGACCGTGACAATACTCATGCGACCAGATATATTAACCGTGTTACTAACAAGGTAAATCTGGAAGCCAGCAATGAGCTTTTCATCAAGGTGGTGGAAGAAGCTCACAAGCGCGGTATCCGCGTGATTTTGGACGGCGTGTTTAACCACTGCGGTTCCTTCAATAAATGGCTGGACCGCGAGCGTATTTACGAGAATGCGAAAGGGTACGAGAAGGGTGCCTATGTGTCGGAGGAAAGTCCTTATCGGGATTACTTTGATTTTCGAGCCAAGTATTGGCCCTATAATCCCAGCTACGATGGCTGGTGGGGACATGAAACCCTGCCTAAGTTAAATTACGAGGGTTCAGAGAATTTGTTTGATTACGTGATGAAGATTGCGGCCAAATGGGTGTCACCGCCCTTTAATGCGGATGGTTGGAGACTGGATGTGGCGGCAGATTTGGGACACTCTCCGGAGTTTAATCACAAGTTTTGGCAGGAATTCCGCCGGGTGGTAAAGGAAGCTAATCCGGAGGCAATCATTCTGGCAGAGCATTATGGCAATACCAGAGAGTGGCTGCAGGGTAATGAGTGGGATACGGTTATGAACTATGATGCGTTCATGGAGCCCGTGACCTGGTTTTTGACCGGTATGGAGAAGCACAGTGACGAGTTTCGTGAGGACTTGTGGGGCAATGCGGACAGTTTCTGGGGTGCCATGCAGCACCATACTTCCAATCTTTCCATGCCCAGCTGGCAGGTGGCCATGAATGAACTTTCTAATCACGACCATTCCAGATTTTTGACCCGTACCAGCCGCAAAGTCGGCCGTACCAATACCTTGGGACCGGAAGCGGCGAACCACGGCAACAACAAGGCTGTATTCCGCGAAGCAGTGGTAATGCAGATGACTTGGATGGGAGCGCCCACCATTTACTATGGTGACGAGGCCGGTTTGTGCGGTTTCACGGATCCGGATAATCGCCGTACCTACCCTTGGGGAAAGGAAGACAAGGAACTGATTCAGTTCCACAAGGATTTGATTCGGATTCGTAAGGAAAATGAGGAGCTACGTACCGGATCAATTAAATACATTGACGCGGACTACAATTATCTGGCATACGGTCGTTTCAACAACGAAGAAAAATGCGTGGTTCTGGTCAATAACAATCCCTATGAAATCACCAAAACCGTGACGGTGTGGGAAGTGGGAGTACCCAAGGATGCCACCATGGTGCAACTTGTAGAGACCACGGATGCGGGCTACAGCACAGAGCCGAAAGAGTATCCGGTGACCATGGGTAAGATTCAGATTACCCTGCCAAAGACTTCCGCGGTGATTTTGAAGTGGAAATAAAAATCTGCCGGATAAATAATTACGGCGTACAGAAGGAGTATTGTAGAATGAGACGTTTATTGTTACTTTTGGGAATGTCCATGATGCTTACCGCGTGCGGTGCGTCAGAGCAGCCTCAAGCAAATACAACGCCTCAGCCTCAGGAGATAGACATTTATTATCAGGCTGATGATGGGGAATATAATCCGGAATATTCGTATGATGTGTACGATAACATCGTTGCAGAAGACCCTAAAGAAGATATTATGAATGGCAAAACCATTATTACATTGGCGTACTGTGGAGAAGAAGAAGGTAATGACCAAATGGATTTTTGGGTAACTGCCTTTAATCGGGAAAATGACAAGTATTACGTGGAGCATACCCCCTATGCATGGGGGTTGGAATTAGCAGATACGCAGACCAGACTGAATATAGAAATAGGATCCGGAAAAGGACCTGATATTTTGACGACGGGTGTTTTCCCGCTTACTACGGAGCATTTGGAGAAGGGCATGTTTGTGGATTTGGCACCTTATCTGGTGGCCAGCGGCATCACCGAGGATAAGTACTATTCCGCCTACAAGGCATTTGAAGTAGGTGACAAGGTGTACGGAATCGTGCCGAATGTAGAGATCAGTATGGTGAATATTGATACAAAGGTATTGGGTGGCTATGAAGTACCGGACATAGAAACCTTGGTGAATAAGCTTTGGGAATATCCGGAAGAAGTTGCATTTATGCCTTATGGAGATGCCGGTGCGGTTCTGTCTTATTTCCTTATAGGTTCTGAAGATATCTGGGGAATGGTAGACTGGGAACAGGGAAAGTGTGATTTTTCCGGAGAACTTTTTTCGCGTATGTTGGATGTATCCAAGAGATACGGTGAAAACGGCCAAAAGGGATGTGAACCTTTGCTTCATTTTATGAGTAGAGTTCCTGCATACTATGAAGGGCAAAAAGCTCTGAAGGCGCAGGGAAAAGTACTTATTAACTTTTATTTTGACGAGGGCAATTTCCCCATATACGATGATTCGACGGCTTTTGTCATAAATGCAAATACAGAAGTTTTGGAAGGAGCATGGGCGTTTTTGTCCTTTGTGATGTCAAAGCAGGGACAAGGCCTGAATTTCCTTTTATCTCCTGTACATAAAGAATTATCCTATGATTTGCTGAAAGAGGAGTTCGCTTTGATTGAAGCAGGAAAGCACTATGTAGAGGCAGAAGATGGCCAACAGGTGCGTATGGAACTTGCAGATGATGTGGATGTGCTTTTAGAGGAGCTTACCTCTCTTTATGACAACGGACACCGCCTCCCGGATAGAACGGGAGCGATTCTGGATATTATTTTTGAGGAGACGGGAAGTTATTTTTCCGGAGATAAGAGTAAGGAGGATGTAATCCGCATCATTGAGTCCAGGGTAAATTTGTATTTAAGCGAGCTGGAATAATTAAAGGAATGAGAAAACAGAGACAAGTTGAAATAAATAGCAATCAGATTGTTAGCAAAAAATCTTGCAATTTGTAGGAACATATGCTACAATTCGATTTTGTTAGGACATATAAGTCCTATATGGGTGGATTCCCGAGTGGCCAAAGGGGACAGACTGTAAATCTGCTGCAAATTGCTTCGGTGGTTCGAATCCACCTCCGCCCATTTGTACGTTGCAATACGTGTGTGCGCAGGAATGCGTAGTAAGCAGCTTGGAAGCTTGCTTACAAAGTGCTTACTATGCATTTCTGCATAGGCGGGTACGTCGTGAACGAGAAAGCGCAGCTTTCGAGTGGCACGCGCAAGACCTGCCCCGATAGCGTCCGCTGGTGTGGCGGAATAGGCAGACGCAAGGGACTTAAAATCCCTCGGTAGCAATACCGTGCCGGTTCAAGTCCGGCTGCCAGCAGGAAAAGGAATGCGCGAGAGCGTGTTCCTTTTTTTCATATATGAAAAACTGCTTCAAAGGAGAAAACAAACACA